>NZ_CP097562.1:0-300000 GCF_000487995.2 Mucispirillum schaedleri ASF457 | reverse complement strand
TTTTGCCATATTCATAGTGAAATATATTATTATCAGGTTCTAATACTGTTAAGTGATCTGGTATATCTTTTTTTAATATATTTTTATATGTCTTTTCTACAATCCATTTATGGCCAATTAATGCAATATCATATTTTTTACTTTCATCATCTAAGAAAAATTTACATACTTCTTCATATCCAATTCCAGCTGGGTCGCCTGCTGTAATAACTAGGGAAAATTTTTGCATACATTACCTTATTTTTTTATATTGTCAGTCATATTTATATTATGAAATATCTACATAAATCAAGTATAAAATTATTTACAAAATATATTTTATACAATATAAAAATTATGCTGTAAATTTGTTTTAAAATTTGATATAATAAAAAAAGATATAATAATTTATATGAGGATTATATGAGTAATTCAAATGAAAATATTTTTGATGAATTAAAGAATAAAGTAACAGGCGATATTTATACTGATAAAATAAGAAGATATATGCACTCTACTGACGGAAGTATTTTTAGAGTAGAGCCTGCATGCATAGTGTATCCAAAATCTACTGATGATGTAGTTGAAATAGTAAAATTTGCAAATAAATATCAGATTTCCATTCACAGTCGTGGTGCAGGTTCTGGTTTATGTGGTGCAGCTATAGGCAGAGGCATAGTTATTGATTTCTGTAAATATATGAATAATATGCTAGGTTATGAAAAAATAAGTGATATAGAAGGCACTTTTACTTGTGAGCCGGGGTATAAATATGGAGAATTAGAAGCATTTTTAAAAGGCAGTTCAATGTGGTTTCCTGCTGCTCCATCAAGTGGTGAATATGCAACATTTGGTGGAATGTATGGCACAAATGCTGGTGGTGGATATTCTGTCAAGTATGGTAATGTGGCAGATTATATAGTTGATGCAGAAGTAGTTTTTCATGATGGGCATATAGATACTTTTTCAAATATAGCAAAAACTGATATTGGTAAATTAAGTCCTGAATTAAAAGAGCTTTATGGTGTTTTAAATAATAATCAGCATGTTATAAATGGTTCTTATCCACCTATAAAATGCAATGTATGCGGCTATGAATTAAGAGATGCTGTTTATGAAAACTCATTAAAACTTCATAAATTGTTTGGCGGTTCTGAAGGCACTCTTGGTATTATTACTAAGCTTACTTTTAGAGTAATCCGTAAAAAACCATATAATGCATTAGTTATTGCATATTTTGATAATAAAACAAACAGCTCAAAAGCTGCTCAAGTAGGTTTAAAATTTGAGCCTGCTGGTATAGAGATAATGGATAAATCTCTTTTAAATTTAGCAGTTACTCATGAACCATCATTAGAAGGCAGGATTCCAACAGATGTTGATAATATATTAATGTTTGAATTTGAAGGGGATAGCATAGAAGAAGTAAGTAAATACTGCCAAGATACAGTAAAAGAAATAACTGAGAAAAACTATGCTTCTAAAACATTTACAGCAGTAAGTGAAGAAGAAAAAGCAAGCTACTGGGCAGTTAGAAAAGCTGCAGTTCCTATATTGTATTTATTAAAAGGTAAAAAGAAAATTCTTGCATTAGTAGAAGATGCAGCAGTGCCTACTGATAAATTAGTTGAATATTTTGATGGACTTTATGAAATATTTACTAGACATAAAGTAGATTTTGTAAGTTATGGTCATATTGCAAAAGGTCTTTTACATAACAGACCTTTACTAGATTTAAAAGACCCTTATGATATAAACTTATTAAAAATATTAGCAGATGAAGTATTTGAGCTTGTAAACAAATTAAATGGCACAATATCTGGAGAACATGGAGATGGAAGAATTCGTTCATGCTATATTAATAAACAGTATAATACAGAGCTTTATTCTTTATTTTTGAGAGTAAAATCTATATTAGACCCAGATGGATTATTTAACCCTGAAATAAAAGTTGTAAGTGACCCTGCTCAAATGACTAAACATTTAAGATATGGTGCTGATTATGGTGTAAGTGATAAAGCATTAAATAAACAGCTTGTATGGGAAGAAGATTTTATTTTAGAAGCAGAAAAATGTCATGGCTGTTCAAAATGCACAACAGTTACAAATGCTACCAGAATGTGTCCTGTATATAAAGCTTTAAGAGATGAAGCAGCAGCACCAAAAGCAAAGGCAAATATTTTAAGAGGGCTTTTAAGTAATGTAATAGATTCTGAAGCAATGTATCAGGAAGCATTTCAGTATGTGATAAATCACTGTGTAAACTGTGGAAGCTGCTCAAAAGAATGTCCATCAAAAGTGAATATACCAAAACTTGCCTTAGAAGCAAAATCAAGATATGCTAAAAAATTTGGTGTTTCAATGGATGCAAAATTAGTTACTAATTTTGAAATGGCAGGAAAAATTACTCATAAATTAAGCCCTGTAGTTTCAGCATTAATGGCACCAAAATTTATGCGTAATATACTTAAAATTACAACTGGTCTTTCAAGTAACAGAAAATTTGTAAAATTTGCATCTAAATCATTATATGAACGAGTAAACCAAACAGAAGGCAATGGAGAAAAAGTTGTAATGTATTTTGCTGGATGCTATGCATCCTACATTAAACCTGAAATTGGTGAAAGCACAATAAATGTTCTTAAAAAATTAGGTTATAAAGTAGTAACTCCTGATCAGCACTGCTGCGGTATTCCACATTTATCAAAAGGACTAGCAAAAGATACACGAAATCAAATCAAAAAGAATTTAAAAGAATGGGGCAGCTTAATAGATCAGGTTGATTATATAGTTTCTGCTTGTTCAAGCTGCACATTATCTTTAACAAAAGAATGGCTTTATTACCAAAATGATGAAATTACTCAAAAAATTAGAGATAAAACTATATTTATTATGGATTTAGTTGAAAAACATATAGATAAAGTTGAAGTTTTAGAACAAAATATGAGCCTTGGTTATCATATACCATGCCATATAAAACTGTTAAAAAATCCTGCAAGCACTCAAAATGTTTTAAAAAAACTTAAAGGGATAAAAGTAGATGATTTAAAAAGCGGCTGCTGTGGTATGGCAGGAAGCTGGGGAATGTCTGCTAAAAACTATGATTTATCAATAAAAATAGGCAAACCTATGGTGGATAAGCTAATGGCTTCACAATGTAGTGCAGGTATTACAGAATGTCCTACATGTTCTATGCAAATGGAGCATTTAGGCAGTAAAGAAGTAATGCATCCTATTGAGGTAGTAGATAAATGTATAAAATAACATTTACTGTTTTTTCTATACTGATTTTTGCTTTTAATGGATATAGTGCTGATAATAAAAGTAAAAATAATGTAGAAAATAAAAAGGCTGAAACAACAATTAAAGCTCCAGATATGAGTTTTAATGATGATTATTTTGTAGGTTTGAAAGCTTATGATGATGGTTTGTATGATGTGGCTGAATATTGTCTTGCAAATTATTTAAAATATGAAAATAAGTCTCAAAAAGCAGGTTTTGCAACATATCTGCTTTATCAGGTATATATGTCGCAAGGTAACTATAAAGCTGCACAATATAGTTTTGCTCAGCTTGCAAATTTTAAAGACAGTAGGTTTGATAGACAAAAAATGCTTAAAGACCAAATGTTTATAGAAACAAAATTAAACTGTAATGGAGCAAAAAATCTGCTTTTAACAAGTCCTAAAAATGAGTATCTTGAAGTTTATGCAAAAAGTTCATGTATAGTTGATAAAGATATTACTAATCTTTTAAGCAGAATTGATGTATCTTCTGAAACACTGTATACTGTGTTAGAAAGAGTGCATAAAGATAAGGAACTTGTTTTTTCTACTTATGATAATTTAAAGGCAGAAAAACGCACACCTAAACTTATGAATTTTTATGGTAAATATTTTTACTCTAATAATATGAAAGCAGAGTTTTATGCTCTTTATAAAATATATCAGGACAGCGAACTTACTTCATTTGTGCTTGATGATATATGGAAAAATGGTGATTATAAGAAATATATTGAGTCATTTAAAAAAGAAGTAAAAAATGATTATAAGCTTGATAAAGTAGTATATTGCAGAATGATAGAAGCATCTAATAAAGAAATGATTAATTTTGACTGTGATTTAGTGGATAAATGTCTTGGCACAAAAAGTCCTGATTTTAATAAGACAAAATTAGCATGTTATATGAGAAAAGAAGATAAAGAAAAAATCTCATGGTTTATAGGCACCTTAACTGTTCAGGATACTTTAAAGCTTTGCGAATACAGTAAATATATTATAGGCAAAAAGTTATATAATATTAAGTTTTTGAATAAATTTGAAAGATGCCCAGATAAAGCATCTATGTATGAATCGCTGTTGAAATTTAAAGACTATAATGCAGTAATCAAATTAGGCGGCAGTGGAAGCAGTCAGTTAGATACTGCTTATATGGCAATAGCTTATTTTTATCTTGGAAATGATGCTCAGTATAATAATTATTTAAATAAAATTACTGATGTGGATTTATCTGGTATGGTAAAAAGAGCTGTAAACAGAGGTAATTTATAATGTGGAAAGTTGCTGTTGGAGTTTTACTAATAGTGGGTGGTATAGCATTCAGCGGTTATAAATATTTTACTGGTGAAGAAAATAAACTTTATGAACAGGCTAAACAGTTAGAGGCAGAAGGTAAAATATATGAAGCTCATGATACTATTTTAAAAGCTTTAGAGCTTAATCCAACTAATAGAAAAATTATTGCTTATAAATCTCAGCTTTTTGCACAAGTGGACAGCGATACAAAATTGAAAAATGCAGTGTCATACAGGAATAGTGCAGTGCGTGCAATGGATAGAGGTGATTATGTTGATGCAGCAGAAAAACTTGATAAAGCAAATACTTTAGTATATGAAATTTTTCCATCATCACCAGTTTATGAAAAAGCAGAAGAGTTACAGGCTCAGATTTTAAAAGATGCTGAAAGACTTAAAAGAGAACTGCCTGAAAGATACTATAATAGAGCAAAAGAACTTGCTAATAATGGTGAATATGAAAGAGCTTATAATGCTTTATTATATATAAAACAACCAAGCAGTAAAATTATAGAGTTAATGGACCAGCTTGCTTATCAGATAGGCAATGATAAAATGGCAGAAATAGAAAGGGACAGTAATCCAACAGCTTTTTTAATAAGAGATGCCATAAACTGGTATAATCAAATAAGTAGTGATTCTCCAAATCAAATTGATGCAAAAATTAAAGCTGCAAGTTTAAATAAAAAATTAAAGGAAGTAGAAAAGAAAAATGAATAAATTATTATCAGATTTAAATTTTAGCAAGGCAAATGTATTAATAGTTGGCGATATGATGCTTGATAGATATTATTATGGAAGTGTATCAAGAATTTCACCAGAAGCACCTGTTCCTGTGATAAATGTTAAATCAGAAAGCTATACTCTTGGTGGTGCTGGTAATGTTGTAAATAACATAAAAGGGCTTACAGCAGACTGCACTATAATAGGAGCAGCAAAGAAAGATGATGATGCAGGAATGCGTTTATATAATTTATTTAATGGTATTCAGGCTAAGTCATTTTTTATTGATGCAGATATGCCAACTATTTCTAAATTAAGAGTAATAGGCAGCAAACAGCAGATTGCAAGGCTTGATTTTGAAGATATTCATCCATTTAGTGAAGATGTAAATAATAAAATAAAATCTATATATGAAAATGAACTTGAAAAGCATAATATAATTATTATTTCAGATTATGGCAAAGGTTTATGCTCTAAAGAAATTTGTTCTTTTATCATAGATAAAGCTAATTCTCAAAATAAAAAAGTATTGATAGACCCAAAAGGAAGTAACTGGGATAAATACAGCAATGCTTATCTTGTAACTCCAAATGTAAAAGAATTAAGCGAAGTATGTGGATGTGAAATAGAAAATGAAGATGAACCTGTTATAAAATACGGCACAATGATTAGAGAAAAATATAATCTTACATATCTTATAATTACAAGAAGCGAAAAAGGTATTACAATAATTGGTAAAGACCATATACAAACAATTCCAACTCAGGCAATGGAAGTTTTTGATGTTTCAGGTGCTGGAGATACAGTTATTTCAAGTATTGCAGTATTTTTAGGATTACATTTCAATATTGATGATGCAGTTTATCTTGCAAATGCAGCAGCAGGTGTTGTTGTTGGAAAACTTGGAACTGCACCAATTACTTTATCCGAACTTCACTATTCTCTAAATGGTTTTAGAAGCTCAAAAATTGTTTCTTACAATCATATTGCAGATATTATTAAAAGAGAAAAATCATTTAATAAAAAGATAGTTTTTACTAATGGCTGTTTTGATATTATTCACAGAGGACATGTTACTTATTTAAAACATGCAAAAGAATTAGGTGATATTCTTGTTTTAGGTTTAAACAGTGATGATTCTGTTAGAAGATTAAAAGGTCCAGCAAGACCTGTTAATAATGAGCAGGACAGGGCAGTAGTTTTAGAAGCTTTAGAATGTGTTGATTACATAGTTTTTTTTGAAGAAGATACACCACTTAATTTAATCAAAAATATTATGCCTGATATATTAGTGAAAGGCGGCGATTATAAAGAAGAAGATGTTGTTGGCAAAGAATATGCAGGCAGAGTTAAAATTATAGATTTTGTTCAAGGATATTCTACAACATCCACTATTAATAAATTAAAATAGGAGCATTGATATGATAATTGTAACTGGTGGAGCTGGATTTATAGGCTCAAATATTGTTAAAGGATTAAATGAGAGAGGAATTGATAAAATAATAATAGTTGATAATTTATCAAATGCTTCTAAACATAAAAATTTAAATAAAATCAAATTTTATGATTATATAGATAAAACTGATTTTAATATAAAAGAATTTCTTGCAAATAATAATGTGAAAGCAGTGTTTCATCAAGGTGCATCATCTAACACTATGGAAACAGATGGCAAATATATGATGAAAAATAATTATGAATGCACAAAAGATACTTTTAATGTATGCCAGAAACATAATGTTCGTTTATTTTATGCATCAAGTGCATCTGTATATGGTAATGGGGATAATGGATTTATTGAAGAAGAAAAATGCGAATATCCATTAAATGTGTATGCTTTCAGTAAATATCAGTTTGACAGGTATTTAAACCAGCATTTTGCAGATATTGAAAGTCAGGTTGTAGGACTTAGATATTTTAATGTATATGGTCCGCAGGAAAACCATAAAGGTAAAATGGCATCAGTTGCTTTTCATATGTTTAATCAAATAAAGAATAATGAGCCTATGAAACTTTTTGAAGGAAGTGAAAATTTTAGAAGAGATTTTATATATGTAGATGATGTAGTATCAGTTAACATGTTCTTTTATGATAATCCTGATAAATCAGGTATTTTTAACTGTGGAACAGGTCATGCAGAAAGTTTTTGTGAAATAGCTAATGCTTTAAAAGAAAAATATATAAATGCAAAAGTGGAATATATACCATTTCCTGACAGCTTAAAAGGCAAATATCAAACATTTACAGAAAGCAATATTACAAAACTTCGTAATGCTGGATATGATAAGCCTTTTACAAGCCTTAAATCAGGAACATTAAAATATGCTGAAATCTTAGAAAAAAGCGGCGGATATATTATTTAATGAAATTTAATTTTGGTAAGCAGAAATTAAAAAAACTTATTGATAATTCTGTATTAAAAAAGAAAGATTCTCTTATAGGTCTTCCTGTTTTATTTACATTAACAGGGTTTTCTAACATTCGTCAGGCATACAAACCTGAAGTTGTTAATAAAATAGCACTTTTAAAAATTACTTCTGTAAGAGATACTATTTTTACATCTTCATCTGTTAAAGTATTAAAAAAAACATATCCAAATGCAAAAATAACTTATTTTACTGGTGAGGATAATTTTAATATTGCTTCAGAAATAGAAGGCATAGATAATACAGTAAGGCTTTTTTCCAATGACTTATCAAAAAGTATGAAAATAGTAAAAAATGCAGGTCATTTTGATTTATGGATAGATTTTGGGGCATGGTCTCGTTTTGAAGCAATAATGACTCAGACTGCAAAAGCATCTTATAAAATTGGGTTTAAAACAGAGGGAGAGCACAGACATTTTGCTTATGATAAAGTGGCTGATTATTCTTTTGATATACATGAAACAGCAAACTATTCTTTTTTACTTTCATCTATTGGCTTAAAAGTAAATAAGAATGAAATAGAAGTAAAACAAGCAGAAATTGCTGATGATAAGATTGTAGTAATTGATATTTTTGCAGACAATATTGAGCAGAATAATAGAAAATACAGTCAAAGTAACTGGAAAATTATAGTAGAGCATTTAAATAAACTTGGATACAGGGCAGCATTAATTGGTGATAAAAAGAATTTAGAGGAAGCAGAAGCATTTAATGAGCTTGCAGGCAGCAGTGCAGATATTGATTTTCTTGTAGGCAGGCTTGATTTTGCAGATAAAATAAAACTTATATCCAGTGCTGCTCTTATTATATCATGTGATACATCAGTTCTGCACACTGGTGTATTTCTAGGTAAAAAGGTAGTAGGGCTTTATGGTCCAACAGATAAAAAAAGATATTCACCTGTTGGCGATAATGTATATATCATATATTCTAACGGCTGCTCTGGATGCCAAAACCTTTATGGTGATGAAAAATGCACAATGGATAAACCAGACTGTATGGATAGTATACCTGTAGAAAGTGTTATATCAAAAATAGATTTAGCATTAGGAGTAAATCTTGAATAACAACAATAGTAAACTGCATATTAAAAATATAATATTTATACTTATATTATTAGCAGGAGATATTGCTGCATATTTTGTTTCTTTAATTTTAGCATATAATACAAGAATATTGACTGACAGCTTTATGTCTGCTGCTCCGTTTGCTTTTTTATTAGAATATTTAGCTACTGGTTTATGGTGGATACCTGTTATATTTATATTAATGCTTGCTTATAGAAATTTATATACTTTAAAAAAACCTTTCTGGCATGAAAGCAGACGCTTGCTGCTGTCATGTTTTATGACTTTTCTTGTTGTATTTTCAATAGTATCATTAGGCAAACTTTCTAATTTTGTTTCAAGACTTTTTTTAATTTTTTTATTTGTATATTTGATGATATTTGTTACATTATTCAGATATATTTTAAAAACAAAAGTTTTAAACAGAAAATTTTTTGCAGAAAATATTGTTATTATTGGATATTCTAATTATTTAGACCATGTAAAGCATAGTATACTTCATGAAAATGGTTTATGTTTTTATGCAGCAGGTGTAGTTTTAACAGATAACTGCAAATATACAGGCAGCCAAAAAATTTTAGGACATATTTCTGATATTGAAAGTATTATTAAAAAATATAATATAACTTCTGCTGTTGTTATAAAAAATGAAGTAGACAAATCTTTTGAAAAGATACTAAATAATCTGCAGATTAATTTAAATAAATTATTGATAGTGCTAGATTCTCAAGGCATAGGATTTTCCAATACAGAAGCTGTTCAGCTTTTATATACAGGCTTAAATTATATACAAATTAATAATAATTTTAAATCTTTGCTGAATAGTATTATAAAAAGGTTGTGTGATATTATATTATCTATAATACTGCTGCCATTTTTGCTTATTTTGATTGGTTTTATAGCAGTTTTAATTAAATCAACATCCAAAGGGCCTGTTTTTTATGGACATAAAAGAGTTGGAAGGTATGGAAAAGAGTTTAAAGTTTTAAAATTCCGCTCTATGTATCAAGATGCTGATGTCAGGTTAAAAGAAATACTTGCTAATGACGAAGAAATTAGAAAAGAATGGAATACATACTATAAACTGAAAAAGGACCCTAGAATCACTAAAGTAGGCAGATTTTTAAGAAAATCATCACTTGATGAATTGCCCCAGATATTTAATGTTTTAAAAGGGGAAATGAGTTTTGTAGGTCCAAGACCTGTTTTACAGGATGAATTAGATAAATATTATAAAGAATTATCATCATATTACTATATGGTGCATCCTGGTATTACTGGGCTTTGGCAGATAAGCGGAAGAAATGAATTAAACTATGAAATGCGTGTAGCAAAAGATTCATGGTATGTATTAAACTGGTCAATATGGCTTGATATTGTAATATTGTTTAAAACTCCAGGTGCTGTTTTTCAAAAAAAAGGTGCCTATTAAAATAAACTTATAAGGATATTTATGACTACAAAACATTATTTTATATACACATTTGGTTGTGCTATGAATGAGTATGATACTGAAAGAATTGCAGCAGCTTTAGAAGCAAAAGGGTATATTCCTTCAGATAAAGTAAATGATTCTGATTTTATTGTATTAAATACATGCAGTGTAAGAGAAAAACCACAGGTTAAAATATTAAGCTATTTAGGTCAAATCAGACTTTTAAAAGAGAAAAATCCTAATATAATAGTTGGTATCTCTGGTTGTGTTGCTCAACAGGAAGGCAATAAATTTCTAAAAAATAATAAAGTAGTTAATTTTGTTATGGGTACAGATGCTATATCCCATATTGATAATATTATAGAAAGAGCAATAAATGGTGAAAGATTTGCAGATACATATATAGATAGTTCATCTTTTTCTATTTCAAATTTCAACAGGAAAGATAAAATTGCTGCAAATGTTACTATAATGAAGGGCTGCAATAATTTTTGCAGTTACTGTATTGTTCCTTATGTTCGCGGCAGAGAAGTTTCAAGACCTTCTACAGAAATCTTAAATGAAATAAAATCACTTATTGATAAAGGTGCAAAAGAAGTATGTCTTTTAGGACAGAATGTTAATTCTTATGGTAAAAATTTATCAGAAGATATTAATTTTCCTAAACTTTTATCAATGGTAAATAAAATAGATGGTTTAGAAAGAATAAGGTTTGTAACATCACACCCTAAAGATTTTTCTATCAATATGATTAATGCAATGGCTGAAAACGAAAAAGTATACCGTTATCTTCATTTGCCTTTACAATCAGGCTCTAATATTATTCTTAAAGCTATGAATAGAAAATATACTTATGAAGATTATAAAGAAAAAATAGAACTGGCACGGAAAATTATGCCTGACATAGAGTTTTCATCAGATTTTATCATAGGTTTTCCAAATGAAACAGATGAAGATTTTAATGCTACATTAAAAGCAGTAGAAGAAATAGGGTATGACAGAATATTTGCATTTAATTATTCTCCACGCCCTGGCACAAAAGCATTTGATATTGAAGATAATGTTCCTGCAAATGTGAAATCTGAAAGGTTAAATACTCTTTTTACATTTCAGGACAGCCTTTATGATAAAAAACTTACTGAAATGAAAGGGATTACTACTCAAGTTTTAGTTACAGATATTGATGAAACAAAAGAATATTCATATTATGGATTAAATATATATAATAGAAAGGTTGCTTTTTCATCTAAAAATAAGTTAGAATATGGAAGCATAGTAAATGTATTAATTGATACTGCAAAAAGAAACTGTATGTATGGTATAGAGGTATAATATGTTAATTCGTCTATTTTTTAAACGCATAATTAAAGAGCCTGTTCAGTCAAGATATTTAATGCTTTTGCAGGATAATCAAGAACGATATTTACATATATATGTAGGAGAAAGAGAAGGGGAAACAGTGGCTTCATGGAAAGAATCTATTAAACCACCACGTCCTATGACTTATGATTTAATAAGCTCTATATTAAATCTTTCAGACAGCATAGTTTTAACAAAGATATTAATAGATGGTTGCAGTCAAGATATATTTTATGCTAAAATGTTCTTTAATGTAAATGGAGAAGAAAAAGTTATAGACTGCAGACCATCAGATGCTATTGCAGTAGGTTTAAGAATGAATGTTCCAATATATGCAGAAGCCTGTGTTTTAGAAAAATATGGACTTGTAATTATATAATTAGTTTAGTTTTACTATAAAAATAAAGAGGTTGTTATTATGAGATATCCTAATCTTGGCGAAATGATGACAATTCAAGCAAAACGCTGGAAAAATAAACCCCTTGTATATTTTGAAGATAAAGTTTATACATACATGCAGGTGGAAAAAATTGCAAATAAAGCTGCTCGTATGCTGAAAGAAAAAGGCTTAAAAAAAGGCGATAAAGTAGCTGTAATTATGGAAAATTCAGCTCATTATATTATATCTCTTGTTACTATTTTTAAGACTGGAGCTGTTGCTATTCCAGTAAATAATATGCTTAGAGAAAGTGAATTTGCTTATATTTTAAATGACAGTTATACAAAATATGTATTTTTATCTGAAAAATATGCAGAGTATGCAAACTATTTAAAAGATAATGTTTCTTCTTTAGAAGATATTTTAAGCTGGGAAAAAATCAACTGTAATTCAATTAATGTTACAGAAGCATCTGCCCCATTTTCTGATGAGCCGTTAGAATATAACTTTGGTTATGATGACTTAGCTTTTTTTGTTTATACCTCAGGAACAACAGGTCACCCAAAGGGTGCAATGTTAAGCCATGGCAATATGTTAAATGATGCAGAATCTATAGATGGTGCATTAAAATGGCAGTCATCTAAAAAATTTCTTTTATTTTTGCCAATATTTCATTCATATACTCTTATGACATCAGTTTTATATCCTATGTATATAGGCTGCAGTATTATTATGTTTGCATCAGTTATGGAGCTTAAAACTAAAAAATTCAGACAGACTTTAATATTTAAAAGACCTAAAGTAATGGTTGGTGTGCCGCAGGTTTATCAGGCTTTAATAAAAGCACAAATGCCAAAATGGTTTATTAAGTTTTTTTATCCAATTCAGCTGCATATTTCAGGTGGAGCACCGATTTCTTCTGATACACTTGATGCTTTTGAGAAAAAATTTGGTGTCCCTATTGTTGAAGGATATGGACTTTCTGAAGCATCACCTGTTGTTGCTGTTAATACTGTGGAATATCACAGAGCAGATAGTGTTGGTAAACCAATGCCAGGTATACAGGTTAAAATAGTAGATGAAGAAGAAAATGAAGTGCCTGTTGGTGAAGTTGGTGAATTGATTGTAAAAGGAGGCAATGTTATGAAAGGCTATTATCATATGCCAAAAGCAACAGATGATGCTATACGCAATGGCTGGCTTTTTACTGGTGATTTTGCTAAACTTGATGAAGATGGTTTTATATATATAGTTGACAGGAAAAAAGATTTAATTATTTCAAAAGGTATGAATGTATACCCAAGAGAAGTGGAAGATATTATTAAACAGTTAGATGGAGTTGAAGCAGTTGCAGTAATTGGTGTTCCTATAGAAGGTAGAGATGAAATGATACTTGCTTATGTTATGAAAAATGAAAACTCAAATCTTACTGTATCAGATATAAAAGCACATTTAAAAGAATGCTTAGCATCATTTAAAACACCAAAACATATTGTTATAGTTAATGAGCTGCCACTCACAGCAACTGGTAAAGTTTTAAAACGAGAGTTAAAAGCGAAAGTTTTAAATGGTGAATTTAAAATAGATTAATAATTTAATCTATTGCATAATTATGAAACAAATAATTATTATTGTTATATTAATAATACTGCCTTGTGTTGTTTTTGCACAAAATAATATGTTTAATAATAATACTAAAAATCATTTTTCTAATAAAGATTTTTATGGTAGTGCTGATATATCTATGGATTATAAATTTAATTCTATCAGACCTTATGAAGAATCTAAGCCAGATACTGTTACTACCTTAGGGCTTAATCTACGATATGATTATTTTGATTTTTCTGGATATATTGATATTCATGATATATTTTATATATATAATGATAAACCTTATGTATTTGGAGAAATCAATAACTATCTTTTTGGTGAGATAAATCCTAGAATATCACTTTTAGCACTGGCAGGTCAGAAGCTAAGTGGCAGAAATATTTTTAAAGATTTTTTAATTGCTTATAACTTTACTTTTGATTCTGATGATTTACTGCAGCATTATATGGGATTTGGTATTGATTTTAATATTCCAATACTATCATATTTAAAAATAAATCTTTATGCAAGGTATAATCAGGCATATTATGGCAGAAATGAAAATTCTTTTGATGGATTTTTATTAAATATTATTTATGAAGTACCTGTATATACTTTTTCTTCTGGTATAGAGATTGTATATTCAAGCTGGTTTAAGTATATTTTTGCTCCAAGCACAAGCGGAAATATTGAAAATGAAACAGATTATTCTATTCAGTGGAAAAATACTTTTAAAGTAGGGTATAAAGGTTTTTATCTTGCTTATTCATATAAGCATAATACAAATTATTTAGAGTTGAATACAAGAAGTGCTCAGGAAGGAGAGCATTCTATTGGTATTTATTATTCTTATAGATTTTAGTAATGGTGATGTATGTATAAAATATTATTTTCTTTAATAATATGCTTATTTATTTCAACACAAAGCTATGCACAGATTTTTATTTCAAAAATGCCAAACTGCTCTAAGGTAACTTTTTATGAAGATAATATCATAATAGGCTCATGTAAGATGAATGTATATATTGCTTATACTGATGAACAAAAAATATGTGGTATGCTTAATTTTACAGATGAGACATTTATAAAAGACGGTATGCTTTTTATAGAAAAAGATGATAAGGCTAAAACTCATTACTTTCATACAGAAGGTATGAAAATGGATATACGCATTATGGGAGTAATAAAACAAGCAGATAAAACATATACAGTATATAATAATGATGCAAAATATTCACCATCCGGAATAAAAACTGTTATCATATATGGTGATGGAGTATTTGAAACAAGTGAAAAAAAATACCAAAATGGATTAAATAAATGTCTAACAGGTGTAAAATAAATTATGGATATTAGTAAAACTAAATCATACATTACAGCAGAAAATGCACCAATAGGGATAGAAATCAAAACATCTACTCGTTATGGTGGTTTTTCCAGTGCTCCATATAACAGCTTAAATATGGGATATTTTACAGGAGATGATATTACTGCTGTAATAAAAAATTACTATTATTATCAAAATATTACAAAAACATATAATATCGTTACTTTAAATCAGATTCATTGTAATACTGTTTTAGAAGTAAATAAAGAAAATGCTGCAGATATTATGTTTTCAAAAGCAGATGGTTTATTCACTTATGAAAATAATCTGCCATTAGGTGTGATTACAGCAGATTGTCTGCCTGTAATGCTTGCAGGAAATAAATGTATTTCGTCACTTCACTGTGGCTGGAGAAGTTTAAATGCTGGTATTATTGATAATGCTTTTAAACTTTTTAAAAAATATGATGATATGCCAGTTTATGCTTATATTGGTGCAGGAATATGTGAACAATGTTATGAAGTTCGTGATGATTTAGTAAATCAGTTAAACCCTGCATATAATCCAGCTTCGGCATTAACAGAAAAAGTGCAGGGACAGTATTTACTAAATATGAAAAAACTTGCATCTAATGCTTTAATTTATAATGGATTAAGTATTGATAATATAGAAATAAGTAAATATTCTTCATGCTGTAGTAAAGGCTTTTACTCATATAGATTAGAAAATGGAAAAACTGGCCGCATGGTTACAACTATACAAAGAGCAGTAAGACAGTGAGTGTTATAGAAAATTATAATGAAATATTAAATAGTGTAAAAGAAGTATCAAAGCAGGCAAATCATCATGTAGATATACTTGCAGTATCAAAAACACAATGTGTAGAAAAAATGACAGAGCTTGCATTGAATAATGTTAAAATGTTTGGTGAAAGCAAAGTGCAGGAAGCAGTTCCTAAAATAGAATATTTATCCAGTAAATACAATGACTTAGAGTTTCATTTTATAGGAAAGGTGCAGACAAATAAGCTGAAAAAAATAGTAGAATATTTTTCCTTAATTCATTCTGTAGATAGACTTGATGTATTACCATTAATAGATAAATATGCTCATGAACTTAATAAGAAACAAAATATCTTAATACAAATAAACATAGCTTATGAAATGCAGAAAAATGGTATAGACCCAGTTTTGCTTGATGATATTATAAAAAGTGCATTAGATTATAAAAATATTACATTAAAAGGTTTAATGTTTATGCCGCCTTATGAAGAAGATGTAACTAAAAATATACCTTATTTTAAACAGGCAGCAGCACTATTTTATAAGTATAAAAATGATACTTTTAATATATTATCTATGGGTATGAGTCATGATTTTAAAGAAGCTGTTATGTGTGGTGCTACACTTGTAAGAGTAGGCACCAGTATTTTTGGAGAAAGAGTTTAAAAATAACTTAAAGATATTGAATTTTTTTTATTTTTAGTTCATTATAAAAAGCAATATAGTTGTGTGGAGAGATAAATGGCTTTTATACTTTTTTTAGCAAAGTGTTATATAGTTATACTTTTATTTAGATTTGTTACCACAAAGCAGGAACTGATATTTAATCCATTAGGAAAAGTTCTTGCAAAAGCAGTTAATCCACTGCTTCCAAAAAATAATGAAAAATTTATTCCTTTATTAATTACTGCTATTATAATAATCACATCATTATTATATTCTATTTCATCTACTGCTGTAGAATTTCAAACTAAATTACTGTCAGCTTTGATTAATTATGCACATTTTTTTATGCTTTTTTATATAGTTTCTATGATATTTGGCAGTTTTGGCAACAGACCTATTGGCGGAGGATTTATTGCATTATTTTTTAGATTAGGACTGCCATGGGTAAAAATGACAAGACTTTTTATTCCAATAAACAGTGGTAAAATTATTATTCCAGCTATTATTGTTGTCTATCTTTTAACTGTATGCTTAACTGCTGTTATTAATACTATTTTTAATCTTATCATATATCAGTCCATTGGTAATGTGGCAAATGTTTTTATTTCTGCATTTGCTTCTAGTGCATATAAAATATTTGGTTTATTATATTATATGAGTTTTGTAATTGCATTCAGAGCATTAATATCATGGGTCAGCCCAGACCCTAGAAATATCATTGTTCAGTTAGTATATACTATAACTGAGCCTGTGCTTGAACCATTAAGACGCATAATACCACCTATTGGCATTATTGATTTTTCAGCACTTATTGCTATGATTGGTTTTTATTTTGGCGGTATGATACTTCAAAATATTGTGCGGCCTTTTATTTATTTAATATGAGGTTCTTATGATTTTATTTAGAATAGTTTATTCAATAGCAATTTTTGCAGTATATATTATATTCAGACAAAGTATGGATATAAGTATGTATATGGCATTTCTTTATTCAGGAGTAACTGTATTATGTATTTTACTTTTAGACTTATTATTAGGCGGTATTAAAAGCTATCGTATTATTTCTTCACTGCTTATAGGTATAGCATTCTTAGTGCTTGGTTTTTTGCTTATCCAGTCATTTCAGTCAGTGTTTCAGCAGAAAGAAATTAACTTAATAGTTCTTTTTCTTTTTCTGTATGCTGGTATTATTATTGGAAATAAAAATCATAAGTTTTTTGAATCATTAATTACAAATGTTGCATTAAAGCATAATTCTACTAAAATAAAATTAGGTTCTCAGCCAAAAGTTCTTGATACATCTACATTAATAGATGGTAGAATAGCAAATATAGTAGACTGTGGTTTTATGGAAGGAAGTCTTGTTATCCCAGGGTTTGTTTTAAAGGAACTTCAAAATATTGCAGACTCACATGACCATTTAAGAAGACAGAAAGGCAGGCGTGGCTTAAATGTATTGAAAAGACTGCAGGAACAGACAAATGTTAAAGTTGAAATAGATAATACATCTTTTGATGATATAGGCACGGTAGATGAAAAATTACTTGCTTTAAGTATGAAAATATATGCAGCTATTATTACTACAGATTTTAATTTAATGAAAGTAGCAGAAATACAGAATATAAAAGTTTTAAATTTAAACAATCTGGCTATTGCTTTAAGACAAACTATTCTTCCTGGTGAGGATTTAATTATTACTATTGCAAAAGAAGGTAAAGACCCATCTCAAGGTGTAGGATACCTTGATGATGGCACAATGGTTGTTGTGGAAAATGGTAAAAAACGACTTGGTGAAACATTAAAAGTGGAAGCAACATCATTACTTCAAACAGAGTCAGGCAGAATTATTTTTACTAAGGTAAAAGCGTGAGTATATCTTTAATTATTCCTGCAGCTGGTGTTGGTAAAAGGTTTTCTGGAAACATTAAAAAGCAGTTTACTGAAATAGATGGAAAGCCATTAATATACTGGACTATTAAAAGGCTTATAACTTCATATAGTTTTGATGAGCTTATAATTGGTTTAAATCAAGATGATATTAAGTTTATGGATAATGTAACAGCTGATTTAAACCTTGATATACCCCATATATATGCTGCAGGCGGAAAGGAAAGGGCAAATACTGTGTTAAACTGTTTATTAAAATCAAACTGCAGCTTTGCAGCAGTTCATGATAGTGTTCGTCCTTTTGTCAGCAGTCATGTAATAAAAAATACTATAGATAAAGCATATCAGACAAATGCAGCAATATGCGGTATTCCTGTAAGAGATACTGTAAAAAAAATAAATGTAAATATTATAGAAAATACAGTTTCAAGAGATAATCTTTTTTTAGCACACACTCCACAGGTTTTTAAAAAAGATATAATATTAAATTCCATACAAACTGCATTAGAAAGTAATATTACAGTAACTGATGAAGCTTCTGCATGCGAATATGCAGGAATACCTGTTGAAGCGGTGCTTTCTAATTACGAAAATATAAAAGTAACTTATATAGAAGATATTAATTTAATACAATTATTTAAAGCAAAATATTTTTTTGAGGGATAAATGTTTGAACATTTTAATTTGAGTGACTTTATGATAAAGGCAGCATTATCAGTTGTGCCATTTATGTTTGCTGTAACAATACATGAAGTAATGCATGGCTATGCTGCATATAAATTAGGTGATAATACAGCTAAAAATGCAGGCAGACTTACATTAAATCCAATAGCACATATTGACCCAGTAGGTCTTTTAGTGTTACTTCTTACAAGAATAATAGGCTGGGCAAAACCTGTGCCTGTTAATTATTATAATCTTCGCCATAAGTATGGTGTAGCAATAGTTTCAGCAGCAGGACCATTAGCAAACCTTATAACTGCATTTTTATCTGCTGTTGTATTAAAAATATTAGATTTTGCAGATGTCAATTTTAATATTCCTATAGATATTTTTAAGCCTTTGTATATTATGACATTTTACTCAGTTGTAATCAATATTGCATTATGTATATTTAACCTGCTGCCTATTATGCCAATGGATGGTGCAAGAATTATTTGGAATTTTTTACCAAGAGATAAAGCAGCAAAGTATGAAGCAACAGAGAAATATTATTTTTTAATAATACTTGTTTTAATATTTACAAATGTTCTGCAATATATTATATCTCCAATAAGAATTTTTATATTAAAGATATTTAATGCAATATTAAATTTAAATATAACAACAGGATTTATGTAAAATGAAAAAAAGAGTTTATAGTGCAATGAGACCAACAGGGGAGCTGCATATTGGTCATTATTTTGGAGCTGTTAAAAACTGGATAAAAATGCAGGAAGAATATGACTGTTTTTTTGCAGTTGCAGACTGGCATGCATTAACTACAAATTATGATAATCCAGAAAATATTAAGGAAATTAGGCGTCAAATGGTGCTTTCATGGCTTGCTGCTGGGCTTGATGTAGAAAAAGCACCTATATTTATACAGTCACACAACTTATATACTGCAGAACTTTATCTGCTTTTAGGTATGTTTACACCTGTATCTTGGCTTGAAAGATGTCCAAGTTATAAAGATATGATAAATACTTTATCCCATAAAGATTTATCTAACTATGGATTTTTGGGCTATCCAGTATTAATGACTGCAGATATTATTATGTATCTTGCAAATCTTGTGCCTGTTGGGGTTGATCAGGTGCCGCATGTAGAACTTGCAAGAGAAATTGTCCGCAGGTTTAATAATTTTTATGGAGAAATTTTTGTAGAACCAGAATCTATGCTTACAAATGTGCCAAAGCTTCCAGGGCTTGATGGCAGAAAAATGAGTAAAAGTTTAAATAATACTATACTTTTAACAGAAGATGCAGACATAATAGAAAAGAAAATCAAAACAATGATAACAGATACAAAAAGGCAAAGGAAAACTGATGCTGGTGACCCAAATGTATGCCCAGTATTTGATTATCATAAAGTATTTTCAACAGATGAAGAAAGAGCAAAAATTATAGAAGGATGCACAAAAGCAGAAATTGGCTGTATAGAGTGTAAAAAAATATTAATTAATAATGTAGAAAATTTTATATGTCCTATTAGAGAAAAAAAGAAAGTATTGGATAAAGAAATACAGAATATTGATGAATTTCTTGCACCATCTCAGAAAAAAGCAAATGATTTTGCTGCAATATTAATGGAAAAAGTTAGAAAAGCAATTAAAATATGAATGAACTTCTTGATATTAAAATACTTGATTATGAAGGGCCGCTTGATTTATTAATACATCTTGTTTACAAAAATGAGATGAATATATTCAATGTATCTATTTCTGAAATTACAAGCCAGTTTATTGATGAGATTAGGAAAATGAAAGAAATGGATATAGAAGTGGCAGCAGAGTTTATTAATATGGCTTCATATCTAGTATATTTAAAATCAAGAATGCTGCTTCCAAGAGACAGCAGCAGCGAAGATGATATTGACCCTGAAGAAGCAAAATTTCGCTTTAATCAGTTATTAATTGAGTATTCTTTTTATAAAGATATGGCACAAAAGTTAAAGTCTTTTGAATTAAATTCTGGTAAATTTCTTGCACGCACAAACTCTATTGTTATTTTAAGGGAAGAACTTTTTACAGAAGATGCTTATAAACTGGCATCTGCTTTTTTTAATATTTCAACTGGAAAGAAAGATAAAAAGATGGTTGTAAAAAACTCTAAAATAGCAACTGAACAGGTAGCAAAAAGAGTAAAAGAGTTTATTTTATCAAAAGAAAGAACTTTATGGAGTGAAATAGAAGAAACTTGTAAAGAAAAAATTGAAAAATGTGTTTCCTTTGGTTCTGTATTAGAATTAATGAAAGGCAAAAAAATAAAGGCTTTTCAAGATGGAAATTTTGAGGAAATACTATTGACACTTATAAAAGGTGCAGAGGAAAATGACACAAAAATACAATAATGATAAAAAAGATGATATTAATACATCACCAGATAACGATATTCAAGAGCTTAGTGATGCTTTTACAAGCTATATGGATGATGTTATCTACGAAAAAGAAAATATTATTCAAACTAAACTTGAAAAAGAAAGCCCTGTAAAAGATATTCTTCCAGATTTTACATCACCATATAATGCAGACGCTGTTGTAGAAAATGAAAATCTTGATGAAGAAGAGCTTTCAAAGCAGTTTGACGAAGGATATTTTGAAAACAAAGAGAAAGAACATTCATCAGTATTATCTGATGATAATTATGAAGACTTATCAGAAAATAGAGAAAAGCGTATTTTCTATGCAGCTCTATATTTATCAGGCAAACCAGTAGAGCTTTCAACATTTAGGAAAATGCTTAACCCTTTAAACCTTGAAAACAGGCTTATTAATTATTCAGAAGAATTTAATAAATTAAGAATAGGTGTGTGTATCCGTATGGTATCAGGGGGCTATCAACTTGTTGCTGATTCTGATGTTACTATATTTTTAGAAAAATTCTTTGGAGAAAAAACAGAATCACTATCCCGTGCTTCTCTTGAAACAGCTGCAATTATTGCATACAGACAGCCTGTTACAAAGGCAGAGGTAGAAGAAATGCGTGAAGTTAATTCATCAGGCACAATGAAATATCTTCTTGATAAAAATTTAATAAAAGTAGTTGGCAGGAAGCAGGTGCCCGGTAAACCATTATTATATTCTACAACAAAATATTTTTTAGAATATTTTGGTTTAAATGATTTATCAGAGCTGCCTACATTTAGAGAATGGCAGGAGTTAAAGCAGAATTCATGAAAGAATTTACAAGGTTAAATAAATTTATTGCTTCTATGACAGGTTATTCAAGACGGGAAGCAGATAAATTAATAGAAGAAGGTAAAGTTTCTATTAATGGCAAACGGGTTAGAGAGCAAGGCATAAAAATTGACGAAACAGAAGATGTAGTGTTTATCAATAATGAGCCTGTATATGAAAGCAAACCTGATGTTTTTAAATTTTATAAACCAAGGCGAGTATTAACAGCCTATGGGGAAGGCAGAGGAAAAGATACTCTTGAGAAATTTCCTCTTTTTGCAGGCAGGAAGTTTCCATATTCTGGCAGGCTTGATTATGAAAGCGAAGGTCTTTTGATATTTTCTAATGACGGCGAATTAATACAAAGAATGCAAAAGCCAGAATACAAAATGGAAAAAGAATATTTGGTTACTGTTGACAGGCTTTTATCAAGTATGGAGATGGAAGAATTTTCATCAGGGCTTGATACTCCAAAAGGCAAATATCAGCCATGCAGTATAAAATTTGCAGGTAAGCAAAATTATAAAGTCATTATAAAAGAAGGCAAAAAACGCCAAATAAGAAATATGTTTGGTTATTTTGGCAGTAAAGTAAAAAGGCTTGAAAGAGTAAGAATAGGTCCAATTACAATAGAAAACTTAAAACCGGGAGAGTATAAAATATTATCTCGTGATGAAATTATAAAGCTTTATAAAGCCACAGGATTAAATTATAAAGCTTTATAAAGCCACAGGATTAAATTATAATACAAAATAAAAGAGGTAAAAATGTATAAAGTTAGAATAAAAAGTCATTTTTCATCAGCACATAATTTAAGAGAATACCAAGGAGCATGCGAAAGACTGCATGGCCATAACTGGAAAGTTGAAGCATACTTAAAATCAAAAACACTTGATAAACTAGGTATGGTAGAAGACTTTAAAATGTTTAAAAAACATTTAAATGTTATTATGGATGAGCTAGACCATGAATATATAAATGAACTTGAATATTTTAAAACAGTAAATCCAACAAGTGAAAATATAGCAAAATATATTTTTGATAAACTTGCCATTCATTATGGAGAAAAAGTAGATAAAGTAATAGTATGGGAAACAGATACATCAGCTGCTGAATATACAAAAGATTAGAAAATATACATCTAGATTGATATAGTATATTCTAATTAGCTAGCTGTATTATAAAAATTAATATCCAAATAATGTTGATGTATTCAGAATATCTTGTGAAACAAAGTCTGGACTTACAAAAAATTTTGTGTATCAGTTATTTTGAGCCCGATTTTAAATGCGAAAAATCTAAATTATCTATTATTACAGAAGTCCATAATATATTTAAATTATCTGCTTTTTTAGATACTTCGCTTATAAATAAAGTTCAGTATAATATAAGTTACTTTAAATTGTATAAATATGAGTTTTTATAATATTATATAATAAAAAAGTGTTATAAGAAGACAAATACAGCGCGAGATAAGAATCAGATACATAAATAGTAATGATGAAAAGGGACAGGCATAAAATAACAGTATATTTATAATAAATCTTATTACAAAATTGTATTTATTATAAATTATTCTTAATCAAATATTATATAAAAAAAAGGGCTTAAACCTTTAAAAAACTTAAGCCCAAAATATTTAAAACTATTGATTATACATTTACAATACCTTCAAAGTTTTTATTAGTTTTATATCTAGATATAAGCGGGTCTATTTCATTTTCAATAAATTCAACAGTTTGCTCTGGAGCTCTGCCAATAAATTCTTTAGGGTTTAAAATACGCTCAATATCTTTTTCATTTAATGGTATTTTATCATCAGCAATAACTCTTTTTAATAAGTCATTATCCAGGCCGTCCTGTTTAATTCGTTTTCCAGCTTCCATAGAGTGAATACGAATCTGCTCATGCATTTCCTGACGGTCTGCACCATGCTGAACTGATTCCATAATAATATTTTCTGTAGCCATAAATGGCAGCTCTTCAGATATGCGTTTTGCAATAACTTTTTCATACACAACTAAACCACTTGTAATATTTAAAAGAAGTTCTAATACAGCATCTGCTGCTAAAAAAGTTTCAGAAATAGATAGCCTTCTGTTTGCAGAATCATCTAATGTCCTTTCAAACCACTGAACAGAATGGGTGTAATATGTATTAGATGATGCTGCGATTATAAAGCGGGAAAGGGCACATACTCTTTCACTTCTCATAGGGTTGCGTTTATAAGCCATAGCACTTGAGCCTATTTGATTTTTTTCAAATGGTTCTTCTACTTCTTTTAAGTTTGCTAAAAGCCTTATATCTGTAGCAAATTTATGGGCAGATTCTGCAAAACCTGCTAATACTGCAATAATTCTGGAATCTTGTTTTCTTGTGTAAGTTTGTCCGCTTACACCAAATACTTTTTCAAAGCCCATTTTAGAAGATACTAATTTATCTAACTGTCTTACTTTTTCATGGTCATTATTAAATAAGTGCAGAAAAGAAGCCTGTGTTCCCGTAGTGCCTTTTACTCCCCTGAATCTAATATTTGAGTGTTCAAATACAAGATTTTCTAAATCAAGCATAAAATCCTGCATCCATAAAGCAGCTCTTTTTCCTACTGTTGTAAGCTGAGCAGGTTGGAAATGAGTAAATCCTAAAGCTGGTAAATCTTTATATTTTAAAGCAAAAGTTTTTAAATTTTCTAAAACAGCCACAAGTTTACTGCGAACAAGCTCTAATGCTTCCTTCATAACAATAATATCTGTATTATCACCAACAAATGCACTTGTTGCACCTAAATGAATAATCGGCATAGCAGAAGGGCAGACTTTACCAAAAGAATGAACATGAGCCATTACATCATGTCTGAATTTCTTTTCCATTTCTTTTGCATATTCAAAGTCAATATCTTCAATATGACTTTTCATTTCATTGATTTGTTCCTGAGTAATATTTAAACCAAGTTCTTTCTCTGATTCTGCAAGAGCAATCCAAAGTTTTCTCCAAGTAGTAAATTTTTTGTTTGGAGAAAATAAATAAAGCATTTCTTTAGAAGAATATCTTTCTTCAAATGGGGTCCTAAATCTGTCAAATTCGTTCATCATTTTATCCTTTTAGTAATATTTTCGCCTTTTCTTTGGCATAATTTTTTATTTCTTCTTCATCAAAATTAATTAATTTTCTATCCTGCATAACAGGGCTGCCATTTACATAAACATCTGTAATATCATTATCTTTTGCAGCATACACAAGATGAGATACTGGATTGTATACAGGTGTCAAATGAACTGCATTAAAAGATAATACAAAGAAATCAGCTTTCATTCCTTTATTTAAAATGCCAATATTTTGTAAATTTAATGCTTTTGCTCCATAAGATGAAGCCATCTGTAAAACAGTTTCTGCAGAAAGAGCAGTTGCATCCATATTAAATGCTTTATGGAATTTAGATACTGTGCTCATTTCCCCAATCATTGATAAATCATTATTGCTGCATACTCCATCTGTGCCAATAGATATATTTATTCCTGCATCCAGCATTTTTTTTACAGGTGAAAAACCACTGGCAAGTTTTAAGTTGCTTTCTATACAGTGGGACACATTTACTTTCTTATCTGCCATTATTTTTATATCATCATCATTAACATGCACACAGTGAGCAAATACAGAGTTTATATCAAAAGCACCTGTCTCATACATTAGTTCAACAGGTCTTTTATTATATCTTTCTAAAATCTGCCTTTCTTCATCTAAAGTTTCTGCCAAATGAGTATGCAGTAAAATATTTCTTTTTTGAGCATAACTACAGCACTGTTTCATTATATCAAAAGGCACTGTATATAAAGCATGTGGACATATTGATAAACTAACAAGCTCTGTTTCTTCAAATTTATCAGCAGCCTTAAATGCTTTATTGAAATTTTCAAGCACACCAAAGCCAACAACTCCACGAATGCCTGCTTTTTCAAAAGCTCTTTTTGTATCAAAAGCAAAAAAATACATATCATTAATGCAAGTTACACCAGAGCGGATAGATTCAGCTATTGATAAAAGGGTGGAATTATAAACAAATTCACCTGATAATATTTTTCTTTCAGCAGGCCAAATATAATCAGTAAGCCATGTCATAAGTGGCAAATCATCTGCATAACCACGCATTATACCCATACCTAAATGATTGTGAGTATTAATTAAACCTGGAAAAATAGCAGAATTGTTAAATTTTTTTATTTTATAATCTGGATAACTTTCAATATTATTACTGATACCATCTATAATATTGTCAGTTACTAAAAGATATGAATTATTATGTATTTCATTATTATAATATATAAAATCAGAATAAAAAGCCATTTTATTCATCATATTTACCTTATAAAATTTAAAATATCTAGTGGATTATCAACAATATAATCTGAAGTTGATTTTTTTAATGGAGAATAACCATAAGAGCAGTAGATTGTTTTCATGCCAGCAGCAGCACCAGCAAGCACATCATTATCACTATCACCAATCATAAATGAATTATCTGGAATTACACTTAAAGAGTTTATGATATTTAATAGTGGTTTAGCTGACGGTTTCTTTTCATCAAAGCTGTCGCCACCATAAACAAATTTGAAATAATCATATAAATCAAGCTCTTTAATGATAATATCAACTAGATGATATGCTTTATTAGATACAACAGCCATATATACATTTTTTTTGTATAATTCTTTTAAAACATTTTCCATTCCAGGAAATAATAAAGTGGAATCTGTGCAGTGTTCTTTATAATACTGCATAAAAGAAGCCAGAATATCATTTTTTAAATATGCCTGATTTGTAACATTCAATGTTCTTTCTATAAGCAAAGCAAGACCATCACCAATAAAAGATTTAACTTCATTAAGAGAAGGTGTAAAAACATTAAAATTATCAAGAGAATGTTTTAATGACAAATATATATCATCAAATGTATCACATAATGTGCCGTCTAAATCAAAAATAACTAACTGAGTATTTATAGTGTAACTCCAATAAATTTTATTTATTATCAGGTATAATATATTATAAAGATTATTTTTAATCAATAAATAAATGCTGCAAAACATTATATTATTTTAAACAAATTCAAATTTTAGCTTTTAAAGGGGTTTTAAATTATCAGCATATAAAAATATACCAAAATCATTTACAGGGCAAAATTTTAAACTTATTATTCTATATTTCTTCTTTTATTTTACATAATATATCTTATCGGACATAATATATAAAATAACTTGCACTATTATTTTATGTATGATATGGTTTTGATTATTATAGCAAATGGAGATTTATATGAAAAAAATCATTTTAGTTTTAACATTAATAATAATGGTAGTTCCATTTTTTAGTTTTGCAGCTTTTCCTGTAAATTATAAAGCAGCTTATGATATTACTGATAAGGATGGTAGTTTTAAAAATGATACTTATGGTATATCTGTTTCTGCCACACGCCCAATTAAACCAATGAAAGAATTTACTTTAACTTATACATTTGATAAAGCAGTCAAATCTGTTAAATTTACTTCTAATATGGAAATGGATATGGGAAAATATGAATATGAAGGTAAAAAAATTTCAGATAATGTTTTTACTGTTACTCAAGTTTTGGTTAAATGTATGTCTGGCAGAACTAAATGGTATACTAAAGCTGATATTACATATATGGATGGAAATAAAAGAGTTTTTTATGTATTTTATGATGTAAAATAGGTTTTGTATGGCTGAAATTCTGCCTTTGATTTTAGGTCATTTTTTAGTTGGTTTTGCAGGTGGATTTGGGCACTGTATTTTGATGTGCCACCCTTTTGTTTTGCATATTTCAAGCATTTTTTCTAGTGGTAATTCTGGATATAGAATATTAATTCCTAATTTTTTTTATAATATAGGTAGAACTTTTACTTATACTTGTTTGGGTGCAGTTGCTGGTGGTCTTGGCTCTATTGCAACTTATGCTGGGCAGAATTTTTTGAATATTCAAAAGTTTGCTGCTTTTGCAGGCGGTATTATTCTTGTTTTATTTGCAGTTATGTATTTTTTTAATTTATCATCTTTTAATTTTCTTGCTAAATTAAAAATAATGAACAAAATCAAAAAATATAAGCCAAATAATCCATTTTTTTATGGTCTGTTACTTGGCTTTCTTCCATGCGGATTAACTATGGGTGCCATAATAGGTGCAGCACCTTCTGGATTATGGTATACAGGAGCATTGATGATGGCAGCTTTTGGCATAGGCACTTCCATTGCATTAATGATTTTAGCTGTATTAGGCTCATATATAATGCAGTATGTTAAATATTTTAAGCATTTAACAGCAATACTTCTTTTAATTATGGGAATTTATTTTATTTATCAAGGTATTATATTCACATATTAAAGTTAATTTATAATATATCTTATTAAATTATTATAAATTTTTAATTCATTGTTAAGCAGATAATTATATTTTTCTTTTATAAACAAAATTTATTTTTTTATTCTTACTGAATTTGCTACAACAAAAAGTGAGCTGAAGCTCATAAAAGCAGCACTCATTACAGGATGAATTAAGCCTGTGCAGGCTAATGGAATAGCGATAAAATTATACGAAAAAGCCCAGAATAAATTTTCCTTTATAATTCTTAAAGTTTTTCTGCATATTTTATGAGATTTTTCTATAATTGATAAGTCATTACGAAGCAAAACAGCAGATGCACTTTCTATTGAAATATCTGTTGAATTTCTCATAGATATACCAACACTTGCAGCAGTTAATGCAATAGCATCATTTATACCATCACCAATCATTACTGTTTTTTTAGTATCTTTTGCATTTTGTAGAATACTACCTTTATCAAAAGGAGAAACATTTGCAAAAATATTCGCATTAATACCAGAATTGCCAAGTATAATATTTGCAGCCTTTTGGCTGTCCCCTGTTATGATTGATATATTATTGCCTTCTTTTTGAAGTAATGATATTGTTAATGCTGCTTCTTCTCTTATAATGTCAGAAATTGAAAATACACCAACTAATATATGATTAACTGCAGCACATACTATTGTCCACCCTTTTTCTATCGCTTTTTCTATATACTTTTCATATTCTGCTGTAAATTTTACACTGTTTTCCTGCAAAAATTTTTGTGAGCCTATTATAATATTTGTATTCTTTATTTCAGCGATTATCCCCTTTCCTGCTGTTTCTTCAAACTTTTCACATTCATACAGACTTTCATTTGCTGCAGCAATTGCTTTTGATGCAGGATGTTTTGAATAAAAGGCAGCAGATGTTATTAAGTTTAATACTGAGCTGCAGGAAAAAGATAATTTACAATCAGTAACAGACATATTGCCTGTTGTAATTGTGCCTGTTTTATCAAAATAAAAATCATTTACATAAGCATATCTTTCTATTGCTTCTCCATTTTTAAATATTACACCAGTTTCTGATAATTTATTTGTTGCAGAAATAACTGCCAGTGGTGTTGCAAGCCCCATGGCACAAGGACATGCAATAACTAAAACAGATACTGCACGCATTATAGAAAGCTCTGCACCAACTGATGCTAAAAAATACCAGTATATAAACGATAAAAAAGCAATAATTAATACAAAAGGAACAAATTTACTAATAAAATTATCTGCTACATCTTGAATTGGTGCTTTTGAACTTTGTGCATCATCAACTGATGCTGCAATTTTAGATAAAAAGCTGTCTATACCAATATTTTCAGCCATAACAATACATGTTCCATTGATTAGTTTTGTGCCAGCATATACCTGACAGCCCTCTTTTTTATTAACAGGCATAGGCTCACCAGTTAGCATGGATTCATCTATTTCACATATACCTTCAATAATTTTGCCATCAGCAGCAACATTACTTCCAGTAGAAATTTCAAATAAATCACCTTTTAGAAGCTGGTCTATTGGTATAGTAATATATGTTTTTTCTCCATTTTGTTCACATATAATCTTCCTGACATTTTTTGGTTTTAAAGATAAAAGTTTTGCAACAGCATTACCGCCCTTTTGTTTTGCTCCTGCTTCTATAAACCTGCCAAGCAAAATTAAAGTTATAATCATAACTGATGTATCAAAATATGTTTCATAACCTAAAAATATTGCAGCAACACTGTATAAATATGAAGTTCCAGCACCTATTGCCACAAGAGTATCCATTGTAAAATGAAAATGTTTCAATGCTGCAAAACTTTTCTGAAAAAACGGATATGCTGAATATATTAAAACAGGTGTGGCTAAAACCCATGATAAAAGTTTAAATAAAAAATATAAACTATCATCCATGCCTTTAAAATAACCAGTATAGTTTGCAATAGAATACATCATTACCTGCATTGTAAAAAATGCAGCTACTCCGAAGCGGTAAAAATAATCTTTTCTTTCTTTATCATGGATTGTTTCTATATTTGTAGATGGAAGTGGACAGTAACCAAGTCTTGTAATTTTCTGCAGCACTTCTTTTACTGAAATATCATTTGGATTAAATACAATTTTTGCTTTATGATTTGCATAATTTATGCGAAATGATTTTATTCGTTCATCTTTTAATGCCAAAGATTCTATAAGCCATATACATGCTGCACAACGAATACCTGTTATCACTATTGATAAAGAATAATCACCATTTTTAAGCACTTCAAGAGATGTTTCAAAATATTCTTCATCTGCTTCTACCTGCTCAGCTGGTGCAGCATCATCCCAGTCTGTTCTTTTTGTATAAAATGAGGCAAACCCTTCATCATTGATTAAATGATAAACAGAACGGCAGCCCTCACAGCAAAAATATTTATCATTTTCTTTCTCATATATGCCTGTTTTTGGATTAACTTCTGATGAACAGTGTCCACAAATATATTTATTTTCCTGTTCTGTATCTTTTAATGCCACTATTTACCTGCCTATTCTTCTTATCTTATAAAAAATATTATAACAGCTTATCATAATATAAATACTTACAAAGCAATTCAAAAAGATTATAAAAATGTATCATAAATATCATCTAATATCCTGCTGTTAAAAGTTACCAGTTCATTTTATTTCATTATAATTAACAGAATATAAGTTTATATCCAAAACTTATAATATTTTTTAAGTGATATTTTTTATGGTTAAAAACAACATATACTTTTTAAGATTATTTTATCTAATCATTTGATAATAGCATTTTATATCCATTATTGTTTTTACTTTGAATATGATTATTCATATTAATACTTATCATAACATTTAAAGTTTATGAATATACTGCTTTTATTTTTTAGTATTAATTATATCATCATCGTCATCATTCAACATTCTGTATTTTGGAGCTTCAATATCATCAAACTGCTGTTTTTTTCCTGCCAGTAAAAAAACAAGAAAAGCACTTATCCCAACAACAAGGCTGACTAATATTAACACAAAAAGTGATTTCATATATATCTACTCAACATAAACAGATTTCATAACTTTTACAGTATTATTGTTTTCATTTATTAAAAAATGAAATACAACAATATACAGCCCTGGAGCTAGTTTTTGCTTAATACCATTATAATTATCTATATCAATTACTGGTATAATATCTGGTTTATTAGGATATGTAATATCAATACTTACAATAGAATATTTAGACTGGTCATAATTATAGTTATAGGTAAGTTTTGTAATATCAGCATTTGGTATGTTTTCTAACCTAACATTAGTAATTGTTTTTTCTAATTCTTTAATAACTGGTGCAGTTTTATTATATTTGATAGAATTTTGATAAATATTTGTTTCAAAAGTCCCTTCAAAACTTTTGTTTCCAAAATAAAGCATAATTAATAATAAAACTATTCCTGTTGTTATTAAAGCTGCCATTGGTTTCATAAAACATATCCTCAAATTTATTTTATATTTAATTCAAATATTAATGGTGGATTATTCCTGTCATAATAAGCATTTACTGTTATTTTTCCATTAGGAATATCCCCTTTTGTATTAATTGTAATAGTTTCTGTTTTAGTTGACTGTATATATACTCTTACCATTTCAGGAGTGATTTCAGCTAAATTATCAGGGTTTACAAATTTAACTCTAACAGGTTTATTAAGATTATTTTTAATTTCTACATTGCATGTATATATACCATTTCCTAATGATGAAACACTTTCATCAATTTTTATCATAACAGGTTCACTTGTAGAAACAATAGAATAAATCAATACAAAAACCAATGTAATAGAAATAATAAATGTTACTATCAGATTTGGTCTTTTCAAATTTAATTTATCCTGTTTACCCCAAACATAACCTAATATACCATTAGTATTTTCTTTTTTATGAAATATTTTATTACAGGCTGTAACACAAGTTTCACAGTATATGCAATCTGCATCTGGATTATTTCTAGGGTCTATATGTGTTGGACATACTCTTATACAGGCTTTACAGTTCAAACATTGTGATTCTTTACCTGGTATCATACCAACATATAAAGTATCATCATCAGTCATAACTACTTGAAATTTTGAATATGGACATACATATTTGCACCATTTAAAACGCACAAAGGCAAAATCTGCAAAAATAAATAAAAATAATACTACACCTATTATTAACATTGAATGAGAATTTTTAAGTGTTTCTATAAAATCATAAGGTGAAACAAAATACATCATCCATATAAGAGTTAGTAATAAAGCAAAAACAGCAGCTAAAATAATTTCTGCTGCAAAACGCATAGTTTTATTCTTAATTTTTTTTGCATAAGATTCTATTCTGATTGCAAAAAATGACTGTGGACAAAGCCAGCCGCACCAAATTCTGCCTAAAAGCTGAGTTGTAAAAATAAATAAAAATGTAGCAAGCAAGATAGCTATAAAAGCAGAAAAGAAGCTTGCAAAATTAACTATACCATTAAAGGCATATAATTGAAGAGTAGAAACATCAAATCTAAAAAGGCTGTTGCCATTTGATGTTTTAATAAACGGAATAATGAAAACGCAGGCTGCTACAATAAACTGCAACAGCCTGTATATTTTACCACGGAGAACACTATTTGCTTTCATCGTTATCGTCATCATCCTCCATCATACGATATTTTGGAGATTCTACCGATTTTTGTCTTTTTGAAGAAAATAAGTAGATTGCAATTCCTACAAGTATTAATACTAATAATATTTCAAATCCATAAACAATATATCCTGCAATAGCAGACTGTAACTGTTCACTTTCTTCAACTGAATTTACAGCAATAGTGCTTCCGTTATCCTGCATTTTATGCTCCTTAATTATGGTTTAATTTTACCACTAATTGGATGTTGTATCTCATAAGCTCCATTTTGTGTCCAGTTAGTAAACATTGGAGTATAAGCATATATATAGTATATTCCCCATATAATTAAAGCAACAAAAAATATTACCCATCCTAAAGGAAGATTATTTTCAGTATCCTTGCGGTTTAAGCTAGGGATATCATCTTGTTCATCAAAATTAGACATAAATTATTCCTCCTTTAATTATTTAGCTAATGTTCTAACATAAGCTGCTGCTGACCAAATATCATCTTTAGTCATAAATCTTAAATGGCTAGGCATAGCACCTTCAATACCATTTGCAATAGTAGTAAACATCATACCATCAGTATAGTCTGGAAGAGCTTCTGCAAAAGTCACATTAGTAACATCATAACCTTCTGCACTACCTTTACCATTAGATGCATGGCAGCCTATGCATAATAAGTCAAATATTTCCTGACCTCTACCAATTTTCTCTTGATTATTAAGGAAAGGATTAACTGCATTTTCAAATGCAGCTTCATCAGCTACAATAGCATGAGTATTTTCTACATAAGTACCTAACTGCTGCATATAAGCAACAATTGCATCAAGTTCTGTTAAGCCATTAAGTGCATCAATATCTTCTTGAGTATATTTTAAACCTAATAATTTAGCATGTTTTTCAATTTCCACTGGGTCTAATTGTTTTTCAGCAAGCCAAGGATGTTTTGGCATATTAGATTTTGGGAAAAAGTGCTGTGGGTTAATTAAGTGAGCTTTGTGCCATTCATCAGAATATAAGCCACCTACTCTAGCTAAATCAGGACCTGTTCTTTTAGAACCCCATAAAAATGGACGCTCATAAGCACTTTCACCTGGTTGAGATATTTCACCATATCTTAAAACATCAGCTTTTAATGGACGGACTGTTTGAGAGTGGCAGTTAATACAGCCCTCTTTTTGATAAACATCACGACCAGCAAGTTGAAGTGGAGTATATGGATTTTCTGTAACATTTTCAAGTTTTGGATGCATTGCTGTAGTCATCATTGGAACAAATACTGTTGCAATTGTTCCTATAAGTATAACAACTAATGCGACAACTGTGAAAACTAATGCTTTATTGTAAATGCTGTTGTTATTTTCACTCATATCTTATACTCCTATTGATTAGATAAGTTTTGTTTGCCTTTTACAATAGTCATAATGAAGTTGAAAAGGAAAACAAGCATACCAACAATAAATATAACACCGAATACAGATCTGGCAATCCAGTATGGATAGTTACCAACTAATGTTTCAATAAATGAATAAGTTAATGTTCCATCAACATTAGTAGATTTCCACATAAGCCCTTGACGAATACCAGTTATCCACATAGTGATAGAGAAACCGATTTGACCTAAAAGCACAAGCCAGAAGTGAGTATTAGCTAAGCTTTCACTATATATTTCAGTTTTATAAACTCTTGTTGTAATATAGTATATTGCAGCAGTTACAGTTAAAACAACCCATCCCATAGTTCCCATATGAACATGTCCTGGAACCCAGTCAGTATAGTGGATAAGAGAACTTACTGCACGAAGACCTTGTGTAGGTCCTTGTAATGTTTGTAAACCATAGAATGTAATACCTGCAATAAAGAATTTTGCTAAATATGCAGTTCTAAGTTTAGACCAATCTGGAGCAAGTGTTAAGTAACCATTTATTACAGAACCCCAAGATGGTGCAATCAGAAGGATTGTAAAAACAATACCTAATGTTTGGAGCCAGTCTGGAAGTGGAGTATAAACAAGGTGGTGAGCACCTGTCCATAAATACATGAAAATCAATGACCAGAAAGCAAGAATTGATAATCTATGGCTGTATATTGGCATACCAGTTGATTTTGGCAGGAAATAGTAAAATATTGCTAAGATTGGTGTAGTAAATAAGAAACCAACAGCATTATGACCATACCACCATTCAACATTGGCACTATTTAAACCAGCAAATAAGTGGTAAGATTTACCTAAAGATGCTACAAGATGCATGTTATTTACAATATATAAAACAGCAACAGCTACCATTGTAGCAATAATATACCATAAAGAAACATACATGTGTTTTTCTTTTCTGGTAAGAATTGTGCCTAATACATTAATAGCAAATAACACCCATGCTACAACAACACCAAGGTCAACAAACCATTCAAATTCAGCATATTCAAGTGATTGGTTATAACCTGCAAAAAGAGAAAGCATTCCAACAAGAACAACAATATTAAAAAATATAAGTTGGAAAACTGCAAGCTTAGGGAAAATAAGGCTGCGTTTTGTAAGGCGTCCTATAATAAAATAGAATGCACCCATTTCCGCAGTAATACCTAGCCCATAAGCAAGAACATTTGTGTGAACCGTTCTAAGACGGCCGAATGAAAAATACTCTCCAAAATTAAAGCTAACACTCCACATTTGCACAGAGATGAGAAGACCTAATACAAGACCTATAACACCCCAGAATAATGCAGAATAAATATAGCCCATGACAATTTTAGAATCGCCTGAGACTTCTTTCATTGCATATCCCCCATAAAGATTTATTAAACTGCTATAAACATTATACTATCAGATAAATCAAGAAAAATCAAGATATAAAGTATCTTTTTAAGATTATTTAGATAATACTGCATATTCTTTTTTATTATAAATATATTACATACAATATTAAATGTAATAGTTGATATTTTTCTTTTAGAAAAGTTCAGCAAAATTATCTATTAGTCTTGTTTTTCCTATATAAACAGCTAACAAAACAGCATATTTTGTTTCAAGTATTTCTATATCATCCAGAGTATCAATATTAACTATTTTAACATAATCTATTTTACTGTATGGCACATTTTCTATAATTTTTGTAATTTCACTGATTATTACAGAAGTTCTTTTTTCACCTTTATTTATAAGAGATTGTGCATATTTCAAGCTTTGGTTTAAAGAGAAGGCAGATTTTCTTTCTTCATCAGTAAGATATATATTTCTTGAACTTAAAGCAAGCCCACTTTCTTCCCTTACTATTATACAAGGATTAATTTTAACTGGAAAGTTTAAATCTTCAACCATTTTATTTATAATTACATACTGCTGAAAATCTTTTAATCCAAAATAAGCATTATCAGGTGTAATTATATTAAATAATTTTGAAACAACCTGACATACCCCAGCAAAGTGAGCAGGACGAGTTATACCACATAATTTTTCAGAAAGACCTTCAACTTTAACAGTTGTTGAATTATATTTTCTATACATTTCTTCAGGCTCTGGATTAAAGATTATATCACCACCTAATGACGAAACAAGTTCACTGTCCCTTTTTATATCTCTTGGATATTTTTCTAAATCTTCATTTGGTCCAAACTGTGTAGGATTTACAAATACACTTACAACTGTTTTATCATTATTTTTTACAGACTGCTCTATTAATGAACCATGACCTGCATGCAGATAGCCCATTGTAGGAACAAGACCAATGCTGTATCCTGATTTTTTCCATTCTTTTACAATATCTCTTATTTCTGAAATAGTTTTTACAATTTTCATATTATTTTATCCATTATTTAAATGAATGAGCATCATCAGGAAATGTGCCTGCTTTTACATCATTAATATATTCTTTTGCTGCTTTATCAATTATATCAGCGACATTTGCATATCTTTTTACAAATTTTGGCTTAAAATCAGTAAAAATGCCAAATATATCATGATATACTAAAATCTGACCGCTGCAGCCAGAACCTGCCCCTATTCCTATAGTTGGAATATTAATACTATTAGTTATCTGCACTGCACTTTGGCTTGACACTCCTTCTAAAACAACAGCAAAAGCTCCTGCATTTTCTAATGTCTTTGCATCTTCTATTAAACTTTCTGCACCATCTTTGCCAAAAATTTTATATCCACCCATAGTATTTACCATCTGCGGTTTTAAGCCAATATGCCCCAATACACCAATACCTGTATTTACAAGCTTTTCAATTAATGGTGCAATTTCTTTACCGCCTTCTAATTTTACAGCAGGCACTTCTGTTTCTTTTACAAGACGAACTGCATTTTTAACTGCACTCTTTTCATCTATATGGTATGAGCCAAAAGGCATATCAGCTACTACAAAAGCATGCATAACTGCTCTTTTTACTGCTTTTGTATGGTAAATTATTTCATCAATAGTAACTGGAATAGTTGAATTATAGCCATTCATAACCATACCAAGAGAATCACCAATTAAAATTAAATCAATTCCTGCATTATCTAATATTTTAGCAGATGTATAATCATAAGCAGTAAGACATGTAATTATATCATTATTTTCTTTCATTTTTATAAAAGAATTTATATTTAAAGACTGCTTCATTTCTTTATGGATACTCAAAACTATAACCTCCATACTGATAGTATATTTATATAGCACTTTATATTATAAATTGTAAACCATAAAATAATGAAGATTTTAAAATTAAGTATAGATTTTTTTTAATTTTTTATTATACTATTATATAATTCAGATAAAAATAATCTTAAAATAAGGATATTAAAATGAATATAGTTGAAGAAAACTTTAAAAAATGTATAACAAAAGGAAAAAATAATTTTATTGCTGAAAGTGCAAGTGTTTTAGGAAATGTTACACTTGGAGATAATGTAAGTATCTGGTATAATGTAACAATTCGTGGTGATATAAATGACATCACTATTGGAGATAATTCTAATATACAAGATGGCTCTGTTGTTCATGTTGGATATAAAGAACCTGTAAAGGTTGGTAAAAATGTAACTGTTGGTCATAATGTAATACTTCATGGCTGCACCATTTATGATAACTGCCTTATAGGTATGGGAGCTATTCTTCTCAATGGCTCAGTTGTAGAAGAAAATGCAATAGTTGCAGCAGGAAGTGTTGTGCCACAGGGAAAAGTTGTAAAATCTGGCACACTTTTTATGGGCACACCTGCAAAATACATAAGAGATTTAACAGAAGATGATTTTAATCATATCCAAAAAAATGCAAAAGAATATGTCAACCTTATAGAAACATATAACAAACTTGGTATAAAATAGATAAAATATATATCTATTTAACTTTATATTTTTAAAAAATATACTTGCCCCCATAATAAAACAAAATGGGGGTAAATATAAAAAATTTTGATTTTATTGCTTTTTATATTCATTTACTTAAATGAATACAGCAAAAGAATTTAAACTAAATAAGGTCATACTAAGCCTTTTAGGCGAAGTATCTAAAAAAGCAGATAATTTAAATATAATATGTGCTGCTGTAATATATAATTTAGATTTTTCGCCTTTAAAATCAGGCTCAAAATGACTAATATATATGATTTTTATAATATAATTACATTTGCTGCTTTAATGTTTTTTGGTTTTCAATGCTTTCTTTTGCTCTATTAATAGCATCAGAAATTACACGCATATGTTTTCCTGCATAATCTTCTGCTTTTGAAAAGTAAGATAATGCTTCATTGAATTTACCAGCTAATTCTTTGCAAACACCAATATTATAATTTAAGCTTATAGAATAAGGTGATTCTTTCAAACCAGTCTGCCAAAGCTCGCATGCTTTTTCCATTCTGTCATTTTTTGCAAATGAAATACCATTTTTTAAGAACAGTTTTGATGTATCATTTGTGCCGTCAGTATTATCCATTAATTCTATTTGTATATTCTGCACATATGGTGCAATATCAAGTCTAAAACTATATAAAATACTTCTTAAAGCACTTTCATACAATTCCCCTTCTGACTGTGGATAAAAAAGACTGTCAGAACAGCTGTAAGCATAATCTTGCCCTTGCAATGCCTTTGCATATACCACCTGCCCTGTAGATATAGATATAAGCTTAGGTGTTACATTTACAAGCATATTCCTTCTTTCACAAGATACTGCATATTCTCTGTAATACTGGCATTTACCATCAACATAATTGACACATTTTGACCTTGTTTCATACGAGCGTGTAACATTATAAGTAGACTGTGCATGACCTGCCCATACTGCTTCTGCACCTACTAACTGACCAAAATCTACAATAGTATCAGGATTTGCCATTGTCATTTGAAACTGCTGTTCTTTTATTATTTTATCAATATTTGCTCTATCTACAACAGAATATTGTTTTTTATTATTTACTTCAGCTTTAATAACAACTGTTTCAAGCCTGCTTGAAATATCTCTGCCTTTATTTCCTGAAAAATCTAAAAAAGCAACTGTTTTATATCTTGTTACTTCTGTTGCTCCTGCAGGAATAATTTTTGAAGCATTAATTTTTGTGGCACAGCCTGATAATGCAATCATAGTAACTAAAATTAAAATATAATTCTGCAATATGTGCCGCATGGCATAACCCTCTTGTTTTTTCTAAATGGTAAACCAATTTCACCACATAACAGGCTGCTTTTTTCATTAAGTAAACATCCAAAGCTTTCCATTGAAATATTGTATATAGAAAGCGGTGATAATCCAGAAGTATATGAGTTGATTAAAATAAATTTTGGATTATCTGATAATATTTTTTTACAAGCAATAAGTAAATCCCACAAATCTTTTTCTAACTTCCATACTTCCCCAGAAGCACCTCTTCCAAAAGATGGTGGGTCCATAATTATACCATCATATTTTTTATTACGCCTTTCTTCCCTTTGTATATATTTCATACAGTCTTCAATAATTAACCTAACCTTTCCATCAGGAACTTTTGATAACTGCATATTTTCTTTGCACCAGCTTACACTTCCTTTTGATGCATCTACATGGCATACATTTGCACCAGCTAAGGCAGCAGAAACCGTTGCTGCTCCTGTATATCCAAAAAGATTAATAACATTTGCTGCTTTTTTTTCTTTTATAATATCTGCTATCCAGTCCCAGTTTGCTGCCTGTTCAGGAAAAAGCCCTGTATGTTTAAACCCTGTAGGGTGCACTTTTAATACCATATTATTATAAGTCACATTCCATGATGCTGGTATAGACATATTATAAAATTTCCACTGACCTCCGCCATTTGAACTTCTTGTATAAACTGCGTCTGCTTTTGACCACTGTTTATCATCACTTTTTGCCCATACAGCCTGTGGGTCTGGTCTTAAAAGAAGATATTTATTCCATTTTTCTAATTTAACACCATTTCCAGAATCTATCAGCTGAAAATCTTTCCATTTATCTGATACGACTAATTCTGATTTCAACAAGAGACCGCCCTGCCAACTATTTCATTAAAATTAGCTATATTTTTACGCTCTAAATATTCATTTAAACCTTCTGCTGTTTCTTTGCATGCATTTGCATTAATAAAATTAGCAGTTCCAATTTGTATAGCAGAAGCACCAGCTAAAATAAATTCGGCAGCATCTTTCCAGTTACCAATACCGCCAATTCCAATTACAGGAATTTTAACAGTTTCAAATATTTCTTTTACCATTCTTAAAGCTACAGGTTTAATAGCAGGTCCGCTTAATCCACCAGTAATATTTGCAAGAACAGGTTTCATTCTTTCCACATCTATTGCCATACCTACAAGCGTGTTTATTGCAGAAACAGCATCTGCACCACTTTCTTCACATGCTTTCGCAAATGGTTTAATATCTTGAACATTTGGTGAAAGTTTTACTATTAAAGGTTTGTTATTTATAACTTTTTTACAAGCATATACTACTTGTTCAACAGATTTGGGACTTGATGAAAAAGATATTCCACCTTCCTTTATATTAGGACATGATATGTTCATTTCAAGCATATCTACTCTTTCTGTGCTGTCTAATATTTTAGCAACTTCTACATATTCATCTACTGTTTTACCCCAGAAATTTACTATAATACGAGTATCTAATCTTTTTAATGCAGGAAGTTTTTCTTTTATAAACTTTTCCATTCCCACATTTTGCAGACCTATTGCATTAAGTAAACCTGCATAAGTTTCTACAAGTCTAGGCATTTGGTTGCCATAAGTTTCATGCAGAGATATACCTTTAACAGATATACCACCTATTTTTTCTATATCTGTAAATCGTTTAAACTCTAAACCATAACCAAAAGTGCCACTTGCAGCAATTATAGGATTTTTAAATTCAATACCACATATATTTGTTTTTAATCTATTCATAATATCACCTGATAAGAGAATCCCAGTCTATTTTTGTTCCATCAAATATTGGTCCTTCCACACAGCAGCGTTTCATAACCTTTTCACCATTTTCTTCTATAACAGTAATCATACAGCCAAGGCATGCTCCAACACCACATCCCATCTGTTCATCAAGAGAAACATCTATAGGAACATCATTTTCACTGCATAAATTTGTTACAGCCTGTAACATTCTGTTAGGACCACATGCATATATTTTTTCATATTCTTTTATTTTATCTTTTAATGGAACAGTAACATTTCCTTTTATACCTAATGTGCCGTCATCTGTTGTAATAATAAGCTCATCACATATTGTTTTAAGGAAATCATACATTAAAATATCATTTTTATTTCTGCCGCCATAATAAAGAGTAACTTTTGAACCCATTTCTTTTATTTTTTTTGCAGCATTAATCATAGGTGCAAGCCCAATGCCGCCAGCAATTAAAGCAGTATTTGCTCCTTTTTCAAATCTGAAAAAGTTACCAACAGGTCCTGTAACTAAAAAATTATTTCCAGTAAGTGCTTCTGATAATATTTTTGTTCCCCTGCCTGTTACCATATAAAGACATGTAAAAGTATCGCTTGATGTAATATCGCATATTGCAAATGGTCTTTTTAAAAGAGTATCTGTTAGATACACATTATCACTGTGTGGAGAAATCATAAAAAAACGACCAGCATTTTTTTCTTTTGCTATTTCTGGACATTTAAGCTCTAAATAACCAAACTTATCACTTAACATAGTGTTTTTAACAACTGTTGCTTTCATATTTAAAACCTTTAATAATAATTTTATTTATTATAATATAAAATTATTATTATTTCTATATAAATTATCCTATTCCAAAATATGATGTAGAATCTTTATACATTTCTTTAAGCCTGTTATAAAGAATATTATTTTTTTTCATAGATAAATCTGTATCTTCATCAAGTATATCTGCAACATCAGTCTTTACCTGCTGTATCAGATGTATATCTTTTATAATATCTGCAAACTGTAAATCAGGCATACCAGACTGTTTTGTGCCAAAAAAATCACCCTGCCCCCTAAGCTCTAAATCAGCTTCAGCAAGTTTAAATCCATCTTTATATTCAAGCATTGCTTTTATACGCTTTTCACCATATTCGCTTATTTTATCAGATGCAATTAAAAGACAGTATGACTGCATATCATTTCTACCAACTCTGCCACGAAGCTGGTGCAATTGTGATAGTCCAAATCTTTCTGCATTTTCTATTAATATAACTGTTGCTTCTGGCACATCAACCCCTACTTCAACAACAGTTGTAGATACAAGTATATCTATATCACTGTATTTAAAATCGTGTAAAAGCTGCCTTTTTTCATCTGGTTTCATTTTCCCATGTAATAGACCAACTTTTTTTCCACTAAAATATTTTTTTACTTCTTCATAGCTTTTTGTTGCAGCTTTTAATTCTAATTTATCGCTTTCATCAATTAATGGATATATAAAGTATGCTTTCTTTTTATCATTAAGTATTTCTTCCACAAAATCAAAAGCCTTATTTATTTGTGATGCTCTGTATGCTTTTGTAATACAAGGTATTCTTCCCGGCGGCAGCTCATCAATTACACTTACATCTAAATCACCATACAGTGTCATCGCTAATGTTCTAGGTATAGGGGTTGCAGTCATTAATAAAATATCAGGATTATATCCTTTATCTATTAATATTTTACGCTGATGAACTCCAAAACGGTGCTGCTCATCAGCTATAATAAACCCCAGCTTTTTAAATTCTACATCATATTCTATTAAAGCATGAGTTCCTATTATTATATCTATTTCACCTTTTAATAGTTTTTCTTTTATGATTTCTTTGTTTTTTCTAGTTACAGAGCTGGTTAAAAGACATATATTTATATTTAATCTGCTGAAAAATTTTTCTGCATTATCATAATGCTGCTCTGCAAGAACTTCTGTTGGTGCAAGAATAACTGCCTGATAACCATTATAAACAGCAACTGCTGCAGATATAAATGCTATTATTGTTTTACCGCTTCCAACATCACCTTGTATAAGTCTATTCATCTGCTTATTTTTTACCATATCATTAAAAATATCAAGCAGAACTTTTTTTTGCCCTTTTGTCAGTTTAAAAGGCATAATTTGATTAATTTCTTCAAGATAATTTTTATCAATATTAAATTTTATTCCAATACCTTTTGTATATGATTTACGCTTAAGCTGCATTACAAGCTGTAAGTAAAAAAGCTCTTCATATATAAACCTTGCATAAGCTGGATGTTTTCTATTCATTATACTTGCAACATTTTCTTTTGTTTCCGGAAAATGCAGTGTTTTAACAGCATCTTTTATATTAGGAAAATCATATTTATCTAAAATATATTCAGGCAGAGTTTCATTGATATTATTTAAACCTTTATCCAATGCTGCTTTTACAGATTTTCTATATATTGTAATGCTAAACCCAGCTGGTATAGTATATATTGAGCGAACTTTTCCTAAATCTTCTTCATTAATTATTTCAGGGTGAAAAATTGCAGGTATATTCTCATATCTTGTAACAGTTCCATACATATAGTATAATGAACCACCTTGAAGAAGTGATGATGGATAATTTGCATTAAAATTTACCCATAAACATGAAAAATAACCATTATGAGCTTTAAATACAGCTTTATATATAGATTTACCTTTACGAGTTCTAACTATACCACTGTATTCATAAGTGCCTGTAAGAACTATTTTTTCATTAAGTGTTGCAGGAATAAGGACTTCATATCTGTAAGGAAATGAAAATATTACATCTTTTATTGTATATATTTTAAGACGATTAAACCCAGTCTTAGATTTATCACCTATACCAGGCAAATCAGTAACAGGACTATAAATAAAAGAAAAAGCTGCCTGTTTGTTTTTATTATCAGGCAACTTATTATCTTTACTATTCAAATAACTATCCAAATAAATATTATGCTAAACTGTCTAAAGCCATTTGTTCTTGAATAGAGAATACTTTAAAAATATCAAGAATAATAACCATACATTTAGATGTTCTTGCAACACCATTTATGTAGTTATCAATAGTTGGAGAAGTACCCGGTGCTTTATCAATAGCATCAACTTCTATTCTAATAACTTCTTCTACTTTATCAACAATTAAACCTATGCGTCTATTTTGTATACATACAACAACAATACGAGTAGATTCATTATTTTCACTAACTCTAACATTTAATTTTTTGCGTAAATCAACTATTGGAATAACTCTGCCACGCATATTAATAATGCCTTCAACAAATGCTGGAGCTCGTGGAACAGGAGTAATATCAACCATACGAATAATTTCTTCAACAGCCATTATGTCTATACCATAGTGTTCTTGTGCAAGCATAAAACCTACGAACTGTCTTAACTCTGCCATATAATCCTCTTTTTTATAATTAATAATTTACTCTATAATATATTTTTAAATATTTCAATAGTATTTATAATATGATTTACAACTTTTTTAAAGGTGCAATAAAATTAATTGCATTTTCCTTTATCATTATATAAGTAGATTTATTTTGAAGCTCTGTATATTCTCCATCAAGCTGACAAAAAGATACACCATTTAATTTTATATTTTCAGAATTTATATGTATTCCATTGAAACCAAACCAAAAAAATAAAGGTGCAAATGCTTTCAAAAGTGATAATCTGCCATTTTTTTCTACTAAAAAACAGTTTATTTTTCTTTCCTGTATTCTACCAAGCTTATATGTTCCTGCATAAAATGCAGAAATAGCAAATACTCCATGATAAAAACCATATCTTTTACCATTTATATATACATACATTCTGCTGTATTTATCAGCAAAAAGAGCCGGAAATCCTTGTATAATATGAGCAAAAGTTTTAAAAAGTTTAAATTTTACACCTTTTTTTTCTACATTTCTAACTACATGAGCATCAAATCCAAACCCTGCCATAAGCAGAAAGATTTTATTATCAATATAACCAACTGGTATTTTTTTTATATTGTTTATATCTAAATTTTTTGCTGCAGTTACTGGATTTGCTGATATTCCATATTCTTTGCAAAAAACATTCTTTGTGCCAAAAGGCAGCACATAAAAAAACTTATCAGTATTTACAATACCCCTTGCAACCTCATTAACAAGCCCATCACCACCTGCTGCTATAATTACATGTGATAAGCTATTTTGTGCTAAATATGTTCCATGACCTCTATATTCTGTTAAAACAAGCTCTACTTTATCTGCTTTTTCTTTTAATATATCTATTATTGTATGCAGTAAAGGCTTTATTATTTTAAATTTTCCACTGGCGGGATTTGCTATTATTAATATATCAGCCATTATACACCTTTATTATACAAACACACTCTTATCAGCATCTACTAATACAGATATTGCTTTAATAGTTGGAGATAAATCTTTTGAATACTCATTTACATATAATGCAATATGAGAATCTATTACATTATCATCCATATCCTGAGCATATTTTTTACAAAATGATAATGCTTTTTCCTTATTATTATAAGCATATTCTATGCTTTTGGTTATAGTATTATTTATCATATCTGCTAAATGAATATATTTTTTATGTATTGCAATAAAACCTAATGGTATAGGAAGATTATAATTACTTTCCCACTCTACACCTAAATCAGTTACTTTTGTAAGATTATACTGATTAAAAGTAAACCTGCCTTCATGAATAACAAGTCCACCATCTACTTCTTCATTTTTTAATGAAGGCATAATTTTATCAAACCGCATTACTTCAATATTTTCAGTGCATTCTGGATAAAATCTTTTTAATACCATAAATGCAGTAGTATTCTCTCCTGGAACAGCTATTTTTTTATGTTTTAGTTCTTCCATAGTTTTATATTTTTTTGATAATACTAATGGTCCACATCCAAATCCTAATGCACCACCACACTTTAATATTTTATAATTATCTTTAATCAATGGAAAAACACCAAAAGATACTTTAACTATATCCTGCTCTTCTTTTAAAGCCATATTATTACAAAGATGTATATCTTCCATTGTTAACTCTATTTCAAATGGAAAATCAATATCTTTACGAATTAATGCACCAAAAATAAATGTATCATTTGGACAAGTTGATATAGCTAATTTTAATTTATCCATAATATTGCTCCTGATTTTAATATACTAAACTGTCAAAAAATTCATTGCTTTCATTAATTTTATCTTGTTTTTTTATATCATTACTTTCATTTTTCTGGGTTGTATTTTGTTGTTTAACTGTTTCTGGTTCTTTATTATCTTTTACAGTTTTACTTTTTTTTGCTTGATTTGATTTAGTATTTTTATATTCTTGATATAAAGGCTCATTCTCTATATCATTTTTATATTGTTGCTGCTCTGTTTTTTTAACAGTATTTTCTTTTTCCATATTATTTGCAAGTTTGCCTAAATCTGATGGTTTAAATCTTATACCTACACCAACCATATACATTCTGTTTGTATAGCCTATAACATCTTCTACACCAGCCTGAATGAATATACCTTTATAAAAATGCCACCTTATTAATGCTCTTGTATATACATCTAAGCTGTTAGAATAAGCATTAAAATCATAGGCTTCTAAAGAAATAGCTAAATCTTTATTTTTTAAAGGGTAGATATCTGCTGCTAAACCTAAGGTATTATCAAATATACCAAATCTTAAGCCAAATATATTATAAAAAATATGGCTGTATTGCAGTGAAAATGCTAATTCAGAATTTTTTATTTTATTGCCATAAATATCATATTCTGGACTGTTTGGATTAATAACTGGTATATTTGATACTCCTATTAAGTAAAAGTTTTTAGGGTCTGTATAAAACGAAGCCTGAGCATACCCTCTTGCTGTATTAACAGATTTTGCATCAAATAAATAATCCACCCCTATTGTTGTATAAAGGCTCATTCTATCTTTATCATCTTCTGTTTCATCTCCAAAAAATGACGAAACACCGCTTACTACTTTTTTAATATCATTTTTTGTTTTATTATCATTAATAAGCATACCTAAGGTGCCGTTGCCTTCATTTATATCATTAGTAATTTTTTCTATATCATCCATTGTAGAATTAACTTTATCAGTTATTTCTTTTAAGTTTTTTAAGCTGCTGTCTATATTATCGTGGTTATTTGCAAGCAGCTCATCAACTGATTCAGTAAACTTTTTTAATGTTTGGCTTATTTCTGCAATATTATTTATAGAAGTATTTAGATTTTTTTCATTTTTTGTAATAAGCTGCTCAATCATATCTGTCATATTTTTAGCATTTATTATTACATCCTGAATATTCTGTTCATTAGATGAAACTATATTTTTAATACTATCTGTTATATCTTTTAAGTTTGATATACTATCCTGCAAAGCATCTTTAGACTTATCTGTAGTAATAACTTCATTAAAAGTTTTCAAAAGCACAGTCATTTCAGCTGCCACATCATTAAGTTTTGCCATTACTGCATCTAAATTTGCAGTAGACTGCCTGCCGTCATATTCATAATTATTCTGCAGTGGTGCCTGAGATTTCATATTAGGGTCTGCTTCAAGTTCAACAAACTTCTGCCCTACAAAACCAGACTGTTTAACATTAAAACGCACATTATCAGGTATTTCAAATTCACGATAAATATTAACACGAGTTAATATTTGATTATCTTTCATCATTACATCTTTTACTTCACCTACTTTTAAACCTTTATACATAATAGGTGTTCCGCTTCGTATACCTGTTGCATCATTTAATCGGAAATATACTGTATTTCCCTCTTTTGAATTTAATTCAAGATTACCAAAAACTGCAGCAGTTACTGCTACCATAAAAAAACCGATTATAACAAAAATACCAACTTTCGTTTCTACATTCATTTAAACATCTCTTCCTATTTATAAAAATATTAATAAACTTTTATTGGCCCATCTTTTGAACCTGAAAAAAACTGTCTTATATAAGGATTATCCGTAGTTTTAAAATACTCTGGTGTTCCATATTGAATTATTTTGCCATTATAAAGCATACCAATATAATCAGCATTTTTTAAAACACTTGGTATATCATGAGATATTACTACAGATGTAATATTTAACTCTTTTTGAGTGTTATATATTAAGTCATCAACAATATCTGTCATAATAGGGTCTAGTCCTGTTGTAGGTTCATCATACATCATAATATCAGGTGAGAGTGCAATGGCTCTTGCAAGCCCTACCCGTTTACGCATACCGCCAGAAAGTTCTGAGGGATATTTATGGTTTACACCAGAAAGCCCTACTAATTTTAACTTTTCAGTAACTATTTCCTGTAATTCATCATCTGAAAGCTTTCTATGCTCTCTTAATGGAAATGCTACATTATCAAATATAGTAAAAGAATCAAAAAGAGCAGCATTTTGAAAAAGCATACCAAACTTATAACGCACTTTTAAAAGCTGTTTTTTATTAGCAGTTGTAATATCAAACCCATCAACATAAATTTTTCCACTGTCTGGTTTAATAAGCCCCATAAGCTGCTTTAAAAGCACACTTTTACCAGTTCCAGATGGACCTATTATGTAAGTAATAGCACCTTTTTTTATTTCTAAATTTATACCATTATGAACTTTTGTTGAGCCAAACGACTTACATAAATTTTCAACTTTAATCATAATATTAATACCGATGTTAAAATATAGTCAAACATACATACAAGAATGCTTGATTCCACAACGGAAACATTTGTAGCTTTACCTACACCTTCTGCACCAGTTGTTGTATTAAAACCATTATAGCAGCTTACATTAACAACAATCAGCCCAAATACAAATGATTTAATTAAACTATCTATAATGTCGCTTAATGTTGTATAAAGAACCATATTTTCAAAAAAAATACTACTGCCTGTTCCCATCATACCAACTAACACAAAATAAGAGCCAATAATCCCAAATATTATACAAATCGCATTTAATAATGGCATAGAAAACATGCCTGCAAGCATTCTAGGCACTGCTAAATAATGTATTGGGTCTACTGCCATAGCATCAAGAGCATCTATTTGCTCGGTTACTTTCATTGTGCCAAGTTCTGCAGTCATAGCAGAGCCTGCTCGTGCTGCAACCATAATACCAGTTAAAACAGGAGCAAGTTCCCATATCATAGCCATAGCCACCAAACCGCTTGTCATTTCTCCTGCACCAAAATTATCAAGCCCTTTAAATGATTGCAGGCTAAAAACCATGCCTGTAAAAAGCCCCGTTAAAATAATAATAGGTATAGACTTGTAGCCTATAAATTCTATCTGTTTAACAAAAAGTTTGAATCTGAATGGTGGTTTAAAAATAGATTTTGATATTTCATAAAGCAAAATGGACATTTTACCTGCCATATGAATAATATCCAATATCATTTTACCTATAAATTCAAAAAATTTCAAAGTAACCTTCTTCATATTTATATACTCTTGGCACTCTGTCTGAAATGCCGCATAATATTTCATACTCAATAGTATCTGCCCATCTGCTTAATGTGGAAGCTGTAATATCATCACCCATTATCTGAACTTTTTGACCAATACAGTTTTTGCCAAGCTCTGTAACATCTATCATTGTCATATCCATACAAACATTACCTATTACATGACATTTAATATTTCCTGCCAGCACATACCCTTTATTTGAAAATGAACGCCTGTAACCATCTGCATAACCTATTGGTATAACTCCTATTATCATATCTTTAGGTGCAAAAAATGTTCTGCCATATCCAACAGATTCACCTTTTTTAAGAAATTTTACATGAGCTATCTCACTCCATAAGCTCATAACAGGCTGTAAATCTTTTATCACATTTGTAGATTCATATCCATATAAAAATAATCCTGGTCGGGTAAAAGTCCACCTGTTTTCAAAATTAGCTATGCCTGATGAATTTAAAAAACTTGTAGCAAAAGTATAACCTTTATTAATCTCTAAAAATTTATCAAACCTTTCTGTTTGTATATGTGCATAGCTGTTATCACAGTCTGAAGTTGCAAGGTGGCTTATTGCAAAATCCACATGAATATTTTTATATTGTTTTAATAACTCCAAAAGCTGTATTTCGTATGAAAAACCAAGCCTGCTCATACCAGTATCTATTTCTAATGCAACATGAGCTTCTATATCTAACTCTTTGGCAGCTTTAGAGATTATTTCTGCATATCTGTAATCAAAAACTGGCAGAGTAAGTGATGCCTGTAATGCTTCTTTAACAAAAGAATCACTGACATAACCAAGCACTACAATTTTTGTATCTTTAGAAGATAATACTTTTCTAAGCTCTATGCCTTCAATCATTGTAGCAACAGCAAAGTTTCTAATATTTTTTTCTTCATAAGCATATTTTGCCAAAACTTTTGCCCCGTGTCCATAAGCATCTGCTTTTACTACTGCAATAATATCTGATTTTGAAAGGTTTCTAGCTATATCAATATTACTGCCAAACCTTTTCATATCAATAACTGCATAAGTTGGACGAGGTATAATACCCATATTGTCTAGACTATTTATTTTCATTTTATATTCCTGCAGCAAAAAGTAAATACTGTCTGATAAACTGCTCTAATTCTCCGTCCATAACATTATCAACATTTCCAGTTTCATATCTTGTGCGTAAATCTTTAACCATTTTATATGGATGCATAACATAAGAGCGTATTTGATTGCCCCAGCCAATGTTTGTTTTACTGTCTTCCAGTTTTTCTTTAGCTTCGCTTCGTTTTTCCATTTCATATTCATAAAGCTTAGATTTTAAAATTTTCATAGCAGAAGCTTTATTTTTATGCTGGCTTCTTTCATTCTGGCATGATACTACAATACCTGTTGGTATATGTGTTATCCTAACAGCAGAATCTGTTGTATTAATATGCTGTCCGCCTGCTCCGCCTGCTCTGTATGTATCTATCCTTAAATCTGATTCATTTATTTCTATTTCTAAATCATCATCAATTTCAGGCAGAACAAATACAGAAGCAAAGGAAGTATGGCGTCTGTTTTGTGAATCAAATGGCGATATGCGGACAAGTCTGTGAACACCACTTTCACCTTTTAAATAACCAAAACCATACTCACCAATAATATTAAATGTAATAGATTTTATCCCTGCTTCATCTCCGTCAAGCTGGTCTAATATTTCAAGTTTAAAGTTATTTTTTTCTGCCCATCTTGAATACATTCTAAAAAGCATAGAAGCCCAGTCATCTGATTCTGTGCCTCCTGCTCCAGAATGTATTGTTACAATAGCATTATTAATATCATGCTGGTCACTTAAAATAAGTTTTAATTCAAAATCTGTAGTCTGTTTTTTATACTGATAAAAAATATCTATTATATCTTTTTCTACAGAAGTTTCATCTTCTTTATAAAGCTCTATAAGCACATCACAATCTTCTTTTGTTTGTAAAAGACTTCTGTATGATTCTAGAAATTTCTTAATTGCAGACTGCTCTTTTAAAAGATGCTTTGATTCTTTTTTAGACCAGAAGTCTTTATCAGTAATAGACATATTTTCTATATCATCTACTTTTTTCTGCAATACATCTTCTTTTACTGCTGGAGCAAAACTTTTAACTTTATTATTTAATTCATCTATTTCTTGAAGTATATCTTCTAACATATTGTCCTTTATATATTTTTATATTATATATCAATAATCACTGCAGTTTCATCACAGTCAGGATATTTAGGGCATTTTAAACAGTCAGTCCATATTTTTTTTGGCAGACTATCAAGCTCTGTAACTTTAAAACCACAGTTTTCAAAGAAATTCTGCATATATGTAAGTGCAAAAACTTTTTTAAAGCCAGTTTCTTTTGCTCTTTTTAAAGAATATTCTACCATTGAATGCCCAATCTTCTGTCTTTTATACTGTTCAACCACAGCCAAAGAACGAATTTCTGCAGTATCACTCCATGTTGGGTGTAATGCACAAACACCTTTAATGGCTTCGCTATCTTCCCAGATAATAAATTCATATATTTTCTCATATATTTCATTCCTGCTTATTTGAAGCATCTGCCCTTTTGTTGCATACTGGTTTATTATCTGCTGAATAACTGGTGCATCATTAATCTTAGCATGTCTAATCATCTTACATAGTTCCTATATTTATCAATTACTTTCTGTGCAATATCTGCATTAGAAATTAAATATTTTGAAGCTCTTACATTTATGTCAAGCACACCATCTCTCCTTGTATAAATATAAGCAGTTACTGTATAATTATCTACAATGCCTTCTACATATCCATCAACAAAACTTAAATCATTAATAATACCATTGTTTGCTTCAAAAGCATATATTAATTTTTCTACAGCAAGTGCTTTTTCTGTTTTATCAATATCTGATACTGAGCCTGCAGTAAAAACTACTGTGGAAAAAGCTCCGGCTAAAGCTATTCCAGCTATCCATGCACACCCATTTAAAAACAGTGGAATAGTAAAAACTACAATTAATTTAAACACAAAATGTTTCACTTTAAAATTAATCATTTTGCATATTATAAAATTTAATTACAATAATCAACTTAAATATTATATAAATGAATATTCTTAACTAACAGGACAAATGTTACACTTTTAGTAAAAAATAAATCTTAACTTAATATAAATCAAGCAATAATTTATTTTCAATAACAATCTCATATGGAGATTTAAAATTTAAGCATGTTTTAGCAGTATTATTATATCTATCTTCATGCTGTTTAAGAGCCTTAATTAATTCATCTTTGGAATAGAATTTATTATTTGCATATAAAATTTTTCCATCCTCTCTATGACTTCTTTCCACCTTTCCATTCTGCCAAGGTGAATAAGGTCTTATTCGTTTAATAGTATATCCTTTCTTTTCAGCTGTCTCTTCAAAATAGCTTTTCTTGTTTGTAACTTCCTTATCATTTACAAACTCATAGCCATTATCCACTTGAATTGTTTTTAGTGGAAAGCCAAATTTACTTTCCAGTTCGTCTAAAAACTTACCTGTTTCAAATGTGCTTTTTTCTTCTACTATTTCTAATACTCTCATTCTGCTGTATTCATCTATCGCTGTTATCTGATAATATTTTTTACCATAGCTGGAAAACATTATACATTCCTGTGGAACATATTTTATATCTATCTGAACCTTGTCGCCTATATACTGACCTGTTATTGGTTCATATCTTGTATAGCTCTTTTTTGACTTGTTTAATGACTTTAAGCCTTTCTTCCTTATCTGCATACACATACTGCCAAAACTACGATTATAACCAATTTCTAGAAGTCTGACATATACCTCCGCATTACCATACAAACCATGCTCGGCATATGTGTTAAATATTAAATCAAGCTCTTCTTTACTATGCTTATTTGGACTGGTTCTTGGTCTACGACTTTTAAAAGATAAACTCTGAACTGTTCCATCATATTTCTTTAAATGCCTGTATACAAACATACGGTTCACTTGATATTTGCGGGCTGCTTTCGTTGCTCCTTTTTTTAATGCATACTCACATAACCGTTGACGAAATCGCATTTCTTCTGTTATTATCACTTTATTCATTGTGATACCTCTTAGTTTAGTTTAGTTTTTTGCTTAATTTTATACTATATACTAAGAGGTATTTTTTTATACTTATTTTTGTAACATATGTCTCATAATCTTACACAACTTAAATATTATATAAATGAATATATTATTAATCTTTGTCATAAAATGATTGACTTATTATTATATAACTTTTACTATTTACAATAGATATATATGGAGGTTATTTATGGATAAAGAGAAAATTTTAATTAATAGTTCAGAAATGTATGCAATTATTGAGCGTATGACCTTTCAAATTATTGAAAAAGTAATAGATTATGATAATACTTATATAGTTGGAATAAGAAGACGAGGCGAATATATTGCAAACCGTATTATAGACAGCATTAGTCGTAATAATAAAAAACCACTAAAATCTGGTGTTTTAGATATAACATTATATAGAGACGATTTATCAGAAATTGCAAATATGCCTGAAGTAAAATCATCAAATATAGGGTTTGATGTTAATGGAAAAACTATTATTTTAGTTGATGATGTTCTTTTTACTGGAAGAACAGTCCGCTCTGCAATAGATGCTTTGCTTGATTATGGCAGACCATCAAAAATTATGCTTGCAGTTATTGTAGACAGAGGTCATAAAGAACTGCCAATACATGCTGATTTTACAGGGAAACATATTCCTACAAGAAAAAGCGAAGTTATACATGTAAAAGTAAAAGAAATAGATAATGTAGATGATGATTGCGTTACTATAAGTGATAGAGAGGCTTAATATGACTTATGATAAAAAAGATTTTATATCTACTCAGGATTTAACAAGAGAGCAGATAGATTATATCTTAAATCAGGCAATGAGTTTTAGAGAAATAAATCAAAGAGAAGTTAAAAAAATTCCTACATTAAAAGGAAGAACTATTGTCAACTTATTTTTTGAAGCTTCTACTAGAACAAGAACTTCTTTTGAAATAGCTGGTAAAAGATTAGGAGCAGATGTTATTAACATAAGTTCATCTACTTCCAGCACTCAAAAAGGCGAAACATTAATGGATACTGTTAAAAATATTGAAGCAATGGCTTCTGATATTATTGTTATAAGGCACAGTTATTCAGGTTCAGTAAAATTTGTATCAGATAATACAGATGCTCATATAGTAAATGCTGGAGATGGGCTTAATGAACACCCTACTCAATGTATGCTTGACCTTTTAACAATTAAACTGCAAAAAGGCAGGCTTGAAGGTTTAAATGTAACAATTATAGGCGATATTGCTCATTCAAGAGTTGCAAGAAGTAATATATGGGCTATGAAAACTTATGGTATGAATGTAACACTTTTTGCTCCCCCTACTATGCTTTCCGTTGGTGTTGAAGCATTTGGTGTAAATATAGCCAAAAATATGGATGAAGCTGTTTCAAATGCTGATGTTATTATTATGCTTAGAATTCAAAGAGAAAGAATGGCAAAGCTTCTTATTCCATCAGAAAGAGAATATTCAAAACTTTTTGGGCTTACTCCTGCTGTAATGCAGAAAGCTAAAAGTGATGTTATGGTTATGCACCCAGGACCAATTAACAGAGGTGTAGAACTTTCTTCCGTTGTAGCTGACAGTGCAAATTCTGCAATATTAGACCAGGTGGAAAATGGAGTTGCTGTCAGAATGGCAGTATTAAGTTTTCTTGCGATGTCAAAATAATAAATTGGTGAATTATATATGAAAACATTACTTAAAAACTGCAAAATAGTAAATCATGATAAAATAACTGAAGGTAATATTTTAATAAATGGTAATATTATTGAAGATATTACAAATGAAGATGTATATACTGATAATGTATATGACTGCTCTGGAAAATATGTTCTTCCCGGACTTATAGATATACACTCTCACATGAGAGAGCCAGGATTTGAATATAAAGAAGATATTACAAGTGCAGGTCAGGCAGCCATTGCTGGTGGTATTACTACTGCATGCTGTATGGCAAATACTAAACCTGTCATAGATAATGCTCCTGTAGCGGCATTTATTATTAATAAATCAAAAAAAGACGGGCTTTTTGATGCTCTTCCCTATGGTGCTGTTACAAAAGGATTAAAAGGCGAAGAACTTACAGAAATGGGTGATTTAATAGAAAATGGTGTATGCGGTTTTTCTGATGATGGATACACTATTATGAATGCAGAAGTAATGCGTAGAGCATTAGAATATGTAAGATATTTTGATTCTTTTATTTCAGTCCATGCAATTGATACTAACCTGCAGGGTTCAGGATATATGAATGAAGGCAGAATTTCTACAATTAATGGATTAAATGGTATTCCTTCAGAATCAGAATCTGTTATTATTGCAAGAGATATTATGCTGGCACGCCTTACAAAATCAAGAGTTCATATAAGCCATGTAAGCTCAAAAGAATCTGTTGATATTATACGCTGGGGAAAAAATGAGGGCATTAATGTAACTGCAGAAGCTACACCACATCATTTTACATTAACAGATGAAAACTGCTTAACTTATGATACAAATTATAAAATGAGTCCTCCTTTAAGAGAAGAAGAAGATATTGAAGCTATTTTACAAGGATTTAAAGATGGCACAATAGACTGTATTTCTACAGACCATGCACCACATCAGGATGATGAAAAGTTTGTAGAATTTGGGCTTGCTCCAGTTGGCATTATTGGCTACCAGACAGCAGTTCCATTAACTATTAAAAAAATTGATGAAGGCAGACTTTCATGGACTGATTTTGCAAAGCTAATGTCTTATAATCCATCTAAAATACTTAAGAAAGAAAACTTAGGGGTTATTGCAAAAGGCAGACAGGCTGATATTGTAGTTATTGATGCTGATGTTGAATATACATATACAAAAGAAATAAATAAATCTAAATCATTTAATACTCCATTTTTAAATAAACAATTAAAAGGAAGAGCAATATATACTTTTAAAAATGGAATATTAGTTTACATGGCTTAAATTAATAATTTCATCTTGTAAATATAATCAGGGTTATTGAATTTCAATGACCCTTGTTGATTATATAGATTATATCTTAAAAAGGATAATGTTTTAATAAGTTTGCAATTTGTATTAATCTGTTTTATTTAACACTATTAAAATTAATATTTCTTATTGCTGGCTGCTCACTCAGGAAATATTTATCCTTGCAAAAAAAATGCTGCCACAAAGTTCAAAAAATAATATTTTTTTATGATTTTATTCTGGGCTTACCACAAAAATTTTGAGTGTCAGTCATTTTGAACCTGATTTTAAAGGAGAAAATATAAACTATATATTACAGTAGTGAATAATATATATAAATTATCTGTTTTTTAGATACTTCGCTATATTTCAAGCTAAGTAAGATTTAATTCAGCTTAAATTCTCTTGCTGTATTCATCCACAAGTAAAAGTATAATTTAAACTTGCTTCGCTTAACTGCATATATTTACTTATATTCTGTTTAAATAACCTGCTCTTTTGTAATAAAACAACAAACAAATATTGCTGACAGTATAGAATAAACCAAGTCATAAATATATAGATAAAAATATATTATTAAACAGCCTAAAATATCTTTTAAAATATTCTTTCTCTTATGGACTATACTATAATATTTTTATTTACACTTAATCTGCCAAAGAATAAATATTGGCTTATTATAAAACTTATCACTGGTGGTTAATTTCACACCACCAGTTAGATATTTTAAAAATATTGAATCTGCTTAAAATAATAAAGTTTATTATAAACAGGCTGAAATTATTTTACTTTAAATCTTGTAAGCATCATTTTAAGGTTTTCTACCCTTTGTTGTAAATGCTCTATAGTTTGTGCTACTTCATTTACAGCATTGCTTGATTGTTCAATACCTGCAGCAATACTTGTTGAAGTTTGATGAACAGTCTGCACTGTGGAATATTCATTATCCATATCATCACGAATACTGCTCATAACACTATTTATACCATCAATACCTGTAAATATTTTATTGAATACATCTTCTGTTCTTTCAATATTATTAACACCTTCTTTAACTTTTTCTGCTTCCATACCCATAGCAGAAGATGCAGTTAATGCTTCCTGCTGTAATGTAGAAACAATAGTTGTAACTTCGCTTGTTGCTTTCTGTGTTCTTTCTGCAAGTTTCCTTACTTCATCAGCAACTACTGCAAAACCCCTGCCTGCTTCTCCTGCTCTTGCTGCCTCAATAGCAGCATTTAAGGCAAGCAGATTAGTTTGTTCTGCAATATCATTAATCACCGTTACGATATTACCTATTTCACTGGAAGAATTAGCAAGATTAGTAATAGTATCTGAAAGAGAATCTGCATCTGTATGTATTTTTTCCATACTTAATTTTAAATCTGTAAGCTCTTTTTTACCATCATTTGCAGAAATAACTGTATTATCAACTATTTCTTGATTTGATTTCAATGAATCAACAGTCCCTTTTACTGTAGAATTAATAGAATCTAAACTAACAGCAGTATCACTTACCTGATGTGCCTGTTCTGAAAAAGTAGAAGATAACTCTTCCATAGTTGAAGCAAGCTGATTATTGCTTGATGCCACATCTTCTGTTGCTTCTGTAACATTTTGTAATATTTCCCTGATACTTTCAAGTGATATATTTATATTTTTAAATGTAGTACATATTTCTGATTTACCTGCTAATTCTGGAGCTTTAACAGTCATATCACCATCAGCTATACATATAAATAACTTATCTAAAATATTTAATGCTTTTTTTAAACTGCTTATAAAAAAAGATAAGAAAATTAAAAATAAAACAGCAACACTTGCTATACATATTAAGGACATAATTATTATGGTTACTGTTTCAGAAGCAGATTTTTTTGCTTCATTAGCTGAAAATGCTTTTATTTCATTTTCAAAAGTAGTTAAAAAAGCAGAAATTTTTTCTTTTCCAGATTCATACTCTTTGCTGCTCATAATCTGCGTTGCTTTTTGCAAATCACCTGCAGCAACAGCTTCAAAAGATGCTTCCTCTAATTTGATTAAAGAATCTGAACTATTTTTTGCCTGTTCAGCATAAGATAGGATATTAGCAGGAATCTGTAATTTTACTAATGCATCAATAGCTTTATCTCTTGTTTTATTACTATTAACTTCATTCCAGTAATTATCATAATACTCTTTGTTGCCAGTAGCTGCATATACTCTTGCCTGAGCCGTTAAATAATCTGATGCTTTTGATACCACAAACCCATAAGATACCATATCAATACTATCAAATGTAAGCTGTTCATTTTCTTTTGTTGCTTTATAAATCAAGGTCATAAAAAACAAAAAAGAAACAATCATTACCATCATACCAATAACAATAATCCACAAGAAATTATTAAATTTGAATTTTAAAATTCCCAATCCCATAATATCTTCTCCCACATATACACCTAATAAAAAATGAATGTATAGTTATATATATTAATATATATCATTTTTTTATATTTTTTTCAATAAAAAAAGGCATACATTTCTATATTATGTATGCCTTTTGATAAATTTTAAATCTAAAAGATGTTATATTATGCTGAAACAACTTCCTTAATTTCAGGAATTTCTTCTTTAATGCGTGCTTCAATACCTTGTTTTAATGTCATAAGACTAAAAGGACAACTGCCACAAGCACCTCTTAAAGCAACTTTTACAACACCATCTTCAATACTGATAAGCTCTACATCGCCACCATCAGCCTGCAAACCTGGACGAACTTTATCCAAAACTTGTTGAACTTTTTCTTTTAATTCCATTTTCCACTCCATATATGATTATTCAGCATCTATTTTTAATTCAGCTTTCATGCTGTCTACAATTGATGCATCTTTGCCTTGTTTCGTATAATAATCTTTTAAAGCTGCTTCTACTGCTTCTTCAGCCATAACTGAGCAGTGAATTTTTGCAGGAGGCAAACCACCTAAAGCATCAACAATAGCTTGATTTGTAAGTTTTAATGCATCTTCTACTTTTGCTCCTTTTAACATTTCTGTAGTCATGGAGCTTGACGCAATAGCTGCTCCACAGCCAAAAGTTTTAAAAGTTGAATTTTCAATAACACCATCGTTATTCACTTTTAAGTATAATTTCATAACATCGCCACAAGATGGGTTGCCTACTTCGCCAACACCATTTGCATCTTCAATTTCCCCCATATTTCTTGGGTTTGTAAAGTGATCCATTACAGTATCACTATATGGTCCTGCTGCCATTTTTATACTCCTGTATATATTTATTTTTTTATTTTTGACGAGTCAAATGCCGGGCTCATTGCACAAAGTTTATCAATAATTTCCGGACTTACTTTTAACACATGGTCAATATCTTCTTCTTCAATATATTTTGACAGACTCATAGTTATTGAACCTGCACAAATATCTGTAGGCACACCAACTGCTGTTAATACATGGGAAGCCTGCAAATCTTCTTCATCTTCTGCTAATATATTAGATGAACATGCTGAACCGCTGGCACAATATACACCTTTTTGAGCATACCACATTAAAAGTGATTCTCCTTCTATATATTCTACCCAAAAACTCACATGATATGGAAGTCTGTTTTCTCTATCACCTGTAATATGCAGAAAATCATAATGTTTTGTTAAACCATCAATTAATTTATTTCTTAATTTTGTAAGTTTTACAGTGTATTCTGCCATTTCATTTTTAGCGATTTCGCATGCTTTTCCAAGCCCTACGATAGCAGGAATATTTTCACTGCCGCACCTAATGCCCTTTTCTTGAAACCCACCATCAAAAAGTGGAACAAGTTTTACTTCAGGTGCAACATATAATGCTGCGGCACCTCTAATACCATAAAAATTTTGTGCTGCAATAGTTAATGTTGATGCATTCATTTTTTTTACATCAATATCTATAAATCCGCATGATGCAACTGCATCTACATGAAAATGAACACCTTTTTCTTTGCATAGTTTGCCAATAGCTTCAATATCCTGTATAACACCTATTTCAGAATTTGCATGTGCAACAGCAACAAGAGCAGTATCTTCTTTTATTGCATTTGCAACACTTTCTGGTGAAATTCTGCCATTTTTATCAACAGGCAGTTTCGTAAAAGTATAACCATAATTAGTTAACTTTAACACAGGATTTTGAATTGAATAATGTTCTATTTCGCTTATAATAATATGTTTTTTATAACTGCTTGCTGCCATAATACCTTTTATTGCAATATTATTTGATTCAGTGCCATTAGATGTAAAAATTATACTTTCAGCTTTTTCTGCTCCAATTAAATCAGCAACTTGTTTTCTAGCTTGATTTAATGCACTATAACTTTCTCTTCCTAATGGATAAAAATGAGCTGCTGGATTGCCATATTTGTCTGTTAAATAAGGCATAACAGCTTCAACAACTCGTGTATCCGGTTTCGTTCCAGCTATATTATCTAAATAAATCGGATTCATTATCAAATTACCTCTTTCATTTGTTTAATAATATCTTCTATTAATACCCTAACATAATCTCCAACAAAAGTAAGACCATTTTTTCGTGGTATCACAGTAATATCACTGCGTTCAGAAACATCTGATGCTGTAAAAAAACTTTCAGTTGGAAAATATCCTTCGTCATTTTTTAAGCCAAACATATCTTTTGCAAAAACATCCATCTCAAAAACAGTAGATAATGGAGATATTCTAATAGATATATCACCACCTGAAGAAGCAAAATCATCAACAGTTTTACCTACTTGAAGACCTGCTGTAACAGGATTAAAATGCTTATTAAAATCTATTCTGTTGTGAAAAACTAAACTCTTTGTCTCATCAAAAGTAAAAATACTTCTTGTCTGCTGCATTAAATCTTCAACCCCCTGCCTGCCATAAATACAAACAGGAAGAGATAAAACGACAGAAACATCTGATACAGGCACTGCAATATTTCTTAAAATTTTTCTAACAGGCTCATAAACTTTAAATATTTCAGCATCTTGAGCAAAATCATATCCAGTAATATCTATAATAGTTCCATCAAAATTTTTAATAACTTTTTCATCCTGCATTGGTTTTGCAAGCATAATTAAAAGCTCTGCATCTTTTAAAAGAGACAAATCAGTTTCTACATAACCTTCTGCACTATCTTCTAATGATGACGCAAACTCTTTATCTCCAAATACAGTATATTCCAAAAGTGGAAATTCCTCTTCTATTTTAGATATAAAATCTAATAATAATAAATAGTCATTAATAAAAATTGCTGTTTTTAACATTATAATCTATCTTCCAACTAATTCCAGTTTGCCGTCTTGTGCTTCATAATTTAATATACGAACAACATTTCTATTACCAAAGTTAGAATATTCTTGTCCATTATACTCCATTGATACTGCAACAGCATTACCTATTTCTATTCTAAATGTTTTATCAAATTCTATTTCTATTTCTGTGCCTCGTCTTGCATTAACTTCATTTCTTTCGCCTTTATCTGTGCTGTATTTAAACCAGCAGTTTTCAGAAAATCTCACTTTAACTTTTTCTGGCGCTAAAACAACAGGTGTTGGAATAGTCTGAGCAAATAATGGGTCAATATAAGATGGCTCTGCAGTATTATCATTAATAGTCATATTATCTGTATTATTATCAGCATAAATTGATGTGCCGTAATAATTAAAATATGAACTATTATCACTTGTGTTATCACCTGCAAAAGTTACTGAAGGTTCTAACTCTACAACTGCAGCAGGAACTGGAGTATTTGCTGGTGCATTATTGCTGCCAATAGTAACTGCATCATTTAGTATATTGCTTGAATACACATAATAACCACCATAGCCAATGATAAGCAGCACAATAATAAGCATGATTACTGTTACAGGTTTTTTACCACTTTTTGTCTCATTTTCTAAAAAATTTGTTTCTGTAGTAGGTGGAGTATACTCTTCTTTTGTAATATCCTTTGGCTGTGCTGGAGCTCCTTCTTTTGGACATTCTTCAGCAAAAAGCGGCCATACAACATTCTCATAATCCAGATTTAAAAACTCTGCATATTTTTTTACAAATCCATAAGCATGTAAATATGATGGTAAATCTTTAAATCTTCCTTCTTCTATTATTTTAATAAAATTTTCTCTAATTCTTGTGTCATCAACTACATCCTGCATTGACTTTTTCTGCTCTTCTCTAGTTGATTTTAAAAGATTTCCTAATTCGCTCATTATGCTCTCCATAACTATTTCATAGCTTATCACAGATTAGTCTACTATTTTTCTATATTTTTTCAACATATTTTTTTAATTACATTGAAAAAAATTCATATTTTATATAGAATATTACATATGTTACTTTATTTATTAGTAAGTTATATGTTATTTTTATAAAGTATCATAAGACCGTCTAATGTAAGATTTGGCTCATATACTGCTTTAAACTCCATATCATTTGATATATCATTGCCTAGTCCACCTGTAATAATAACATTCACATTATTATCAAGAAACTCTTCTTTTAATACTCTTCTTAATAAGCCATTAATCATTTCTAAATATCCAAAATAAATACCAGACTGTATATGATGAACAGTATTTTTACCAATTACAGAAGAAGGTTTTTTTATGCTTACTTCTGGAAGCTGTGCAGTATTTGAGCGAAGCATTTTTGAAGCAAGCATTATTCCGGGACATATAATACCACCAATATATGCTCCATACTTATTAATAATATCAAATGTAGTAGCTGTTCCAAAATCAATCACTATACATGGTTTACCATATTTTTCTACTCCAGCAACAGCATTAGCAATTCTGTCTGCCCCTACTTCTTTAGGATTATCTACCTGCATAGTAATACCTGTTTTTAGTTCACTGTTAACAACTAAAGTATTTATTTTGAAATATTTTTTTATCATTCTTATAAATGTATACTGCAGCTGCGGAACAACACTGCCTATAATTGCTCCTTCAATTTTAGCAACATTTACATTATTTCTTTCTAATAAAGTTAATAAAAGGCTTGCATACTCATCAGTAGTTTTGTCATGTATAGACTGTATCCTAAATTTATATATTAATTTGTTATCATTATATATTCCTAAAACAGTATTTGTATTACCAATATCAACTGTTAAAATCATATCCTATTTCTCCAATATTTATATTTGATATTTGATTTGTATTAATATCCTGCACAATTAGTTCTCCAGTAGGCAGTATACCCTTTTCTATCATTTCTTTTTTTACACCATTTATATGAACATAAATTTTTTTATTATAATTTGCAGAATACTCCTGCCATAAATCTTCTATTTTTAAAATACCTTCTTTATACTGGTTAAGCATTTGTTCCATAGTATTTAAAGTTTCAGCTAAAATAAGCTCTTTTTTTATTTCCTTATCTGTGTTTAAACAAACTGATGTGGCTCTATAAGCAATATCTTCAGGAAATTCTTTATTAAACACATTGATACCTGCTCCAAAAACTATTTTAGCAGCCTTATTGCCAGTAAAAGATGCTTCAAGCAGCATACCACTTACTTTTTTATCATTTATAACACAGTCATTCGGCCATTTTAATTTTGTTTCAGCATATAGTGAAATGCCACTGCATACAGCATAACCAGCAATAATATTAAAAGGCATAAGCATTTCCGTAGAAAGCCCTGTTAATAAAATAGAAAAAAGCAACGATGAGCCTGTATCTATCCATATTCTCCCATTTCTGCCTTTGCCTTTTGTCTGACTAGATGCCGTTATCACAGAGCCATAAGAAAAATCCCCATTAAGCAAAACATTATTTGTGGATGTAACAGTATCATAAATATAAATATTTTTACCAAAACTTAAAGTTTTCAATGAATTATAAAAAAGAGCTTTATCAAACAATTTTACTACCCTGTATTTTTTTAAATTATTTTTCTATCATATATTATCTATAATAACAAGTTAGATTTTAGAAGTATATAATATAAAAAAATAATGTAAATATTTTTTTAAGATAAATATAGACTTTTTTTATTCTTCATACTATAATTTTATAAATCAATAAAAAAACTAAAATCAGGGGGTTTTATGGGTAACATTCGTAATATTGGAATTATTACAGCAGGGGGAGACTGTGGTGGTCTTAATGCAGTTGTCAGGGGTGCTGCATTAATGGCAGAATCAAAAGGCATTGGTGCATTAGTTATACCTAATGGTTATGCTGGTCTTTATAATTTAGTTGATTTTGAAAGCCTGACAAGTTTAAATTGTGCTAGAAGCGAAGATATTAAATCTATCAGAGCAGGAAGTGAAGCAGGTCATTCGCGTGTAAAAATTTCTAAAATTAAAGATGACAATAAATATAAAAGAATTGTTGATGGACTTAAAAAATTTAATATTGATGGTCTTGTGATATCTGGTGGTGATGATACAGGCAGTGTTGTTGTTGACCTTCATGAAAATGGTATTCCTGTTGTTCATGCTCCTAAAACTATGGATTTAGATTTACAAACATACTCTGTTGGCGGTGATTCTACTATTAATAAAATCGCAACTATACTTGAAGATTTAAAAACAACAGGCAGGACTCACAATAGAATAATGGTTATGGAAGTTTTTGGCAGATATGCTGGTCATACAGCTTTTCGCGGCGGTATTGCAGCAGATGCTGACTGTATCTTGATACCAGAAGTTCCAGTTGATTTTAATGCAGTATATGAACACATTAAAAATACTTATATGAGAAGAATTTTAGCAAGCGATGTTAAAGCTGGCACTTATACAATAGTAGTTGCAGAAGGTGTTAAAGATGAACATGGCAACCTTTTCTCTGAAGGAGGAGCAAAAGATGCTTTTGGTCATGTTAAACTTGCAGGTGCTGGTAAATTTGTAAAAAATAAAATAGAAGAAATGCTGAAAGCTGATCCTGATGTTAAAAAATTTATGAAAGAAACTGGTATGTATGTTGAAGGACTTCTTGAAATACCTGAAGTTAGAGATGTCAACCCTGGTCATATTGTAAGATGTGGAGAAAGCTCTGCTTATGATGCAAACTTTGGTAAAGAAGTTGGTGCAGCAGCAGTTCAGCTTTTAATTGATAATATTCATGGTGTGACTGTATCACATATTACAGGCAATGGTGAAATACGCTATATGGTAACTAAAGATGCTATCATTCAAAGACATGTTGATTTAGGTGTTCTTGCATTACATGAAAATTTAGGTGTATGTTTTGGCAGAAAACCACAGCCATCAAGTCCAAAAAGTTCAAAAATAGAATCATTACAAGACAGGATTTATTAATATGCTAAACTCACGACTTTTCCTTATGCTGAAAAGTCGTGAATATTAATATTTTAAATCATATTATATATTATAATGGAGATTGATATATGCAGTATCTTTCTATGAAATTTAAAGTATTTGTATTGGTATGCAGTGTATTTATAGGCATTATTGCTATATTAATGATAGTTATGTTGCATGAAAGAAAAATGACAAAAGAAACAGGCAGTCAAATTCATGTATTGCTTAAACAAGAAGTGGAGCAAAAAATAAAACTTGCAACAGACTCTATGGCGGCATCTTTAGGAGAATTAGTAAAAGGACTACCTGAAGATGAACAAATAAAAATTATAGATAATGCAATTGATAAATTTCGTTTTGAAGAAGATAAAAGCGGATATTTCTTTGTTTATAAAGAACACACTCCAGTAGCTCACCCTACTAGAAAAGATTTAATTGGTAAATCTCTTTATGATACAAAAGATGATAATGGTATTTATTATGTAAGAGAATTGTTTGAAACCGCAAAAACACAAAATAATGAAGGTAAATTCGTTTATTTTGTATTTTCAAAACCTAAACCAGATGGAAGTTTAGGAATAGCAGATAAAATAGGTTATGCGGTAATTATTCCAAATACAGAAAATATATGGATATCAACAGGTGTATATATAGACACATTGCAGGAATATGTTGATAATAACTCTATAAATATTATAAGCAAATTTAAAAGTATTATTGCTAAATCATTATTTATAGGGGTAGTAGTATTCTGTATAATATTCTTCCCATTTGTATACCTTTTTTATGCAAATATCATTAAAAGTATGAAAGCTTTGGAATATAATTTCAAAAGATTTTTTGCATATCTTCATCATGAAAGCAAAGATATTGATTTTATACCTATAAACTCAAAAGATGAATTTGGTTCAATATCAAAACTTATAGAAAATGATATAAAAAGAACAAAAAGTGATACTGAACAGGACAGTGCGTTAGTGCAAAGTGCAATTAATGTTATCCAAAAAGTAAAAGACGGAGACAGCACTAATAGAATACAACTTATGGGGATAAATCCAGAATTGAATAGATTAAAAGATTCTATGAATGAACTTTTGGATTTATTGACTAATTCTGTTGGCGGTGACTTAACAGATATTATGCGTGTATTTGATTCATATACACAACTGAATTTTACAACAGAGGTTGTGAATGCAGATGGTCGTGTAGGAATGGTGACTAATGCATTAGGAACTGAAATCCGTAAAATGCTTAATACAAGCTGTAAGTTTGCTGAATCTTTATCAAATGATGCGAAAGCATTAACGGAAGCAGTTGATAATCTGAATAAGCATACTAATTTTCAAGCTTCTACACTGCAAAAAACAGCAAGCTCAACAACACAAATTGCAGATTTTATGCAGAGCATTCAAGACCAGACAACAGAAGTAGTTAAGAAAAGTGAAAATTCAAGAGAAATAATAAAAATAATAAAAACTATTGCCGACCAAACTACTCTTTTAGCTTTAAATGCATCTATTGAAGCAGCAAGAGCTGGAGAACATGGAAGAGGGTTTGCTGTTGTAGCAGATGAAGTTCGTAAACTTGCTGAAAATACCCAGCATTCATTAGAAGATATTGAAACAAGTATAAATGAACTGGTGGAAAGTATAAATGAAATAACTATTTCCATTACTAAACAAACAGAAGGTATCAAGTATATCAGTAATACCATTTCACAGCTGGAATCAGATACAAGTGAAAATGTAAGAATAGCAAATATATCATCAGATATTAGTGCACGAGTATCTCAGGTTGCAAAAGATATTCTTGATGATGTAAACAGTAAACAATTTTAAATATAAAAAAGCCTGTTATTCATACTTAGTAACAGGCTTTTAAATTATGGAATATATACTATAATATTAAATGCTTACTAAATTTAGTTTTTAAACTTTAAAAAAAGCAGCATATAATGACCTTTTCCCTTTCCATACATTTTATCATTTAATAAAGAAAAATACTTTATGGATAATAGGATTAAAATAGAAAAAGCCCATAAATTTCAATATACTTTAATATATGAGCTTATAAAATTATAATAAACTGCTGTCTGGCTGCTGACCATCATGAGCATACCATAAACATTCTATAATATTCATATTTGAAAAAACAGCTTCAAATGAAGAATTTTCTGGACTGCAGGCATATATGCCAAAAGATATTGTATTATCTGCTTTATGTAAATGGCATATTCTCATCTGGCTGTAGTATTTTCCATTAAGTGAATATTCTATTTTAAAATCACTTTCTCTGCGGCTTAATCTATACCATATTTCTTTTATCTCTGCAGATATATTGGAAGTTGCCCAGTCTGAATAACCTAAGTTTGTAACTACACTTCCTAAATTTTGAAATGTTTGGTTTTCATACTCTATAGAAGCTTTAAGCCAATTTTCACTATCTAAATAAACTATTATACCGCACTGGTCAAATCTATGGCTTGTATTAAATGATGCTTTAACAATAAATGAAAAATATTTTTCGTCCGTTTCTGCCAGCAGCATTGGAGCATTATCATTTATAAACTTATAATAAGTTTTCTGCCATAAATCAGTATGTGGAGATGTAGTAATAACTATTTCATTATTATTAATAGAGTATTTTTCAGGCTCATTTATACATCTTAACTGTTTATCAGTAAATATCACTTTTTATGCCTTTAAATTGACTACTGTTCCAAGCATTTCATCACTTGTTCTTATCATTACAGCATTTGCCTCAAAAAAACTTTTATTAATAATATTATTTACTATTTCATCAGCAATATTTACATTTGATGAAACCATATAACCTGATAATATACTGAAACCAGTTGGTTCATATTCCTGCCCTTCTGCTCCTGTTGGAGTAATTATTCCAAGCAGTTTGCCATTACTGTATAAATTGCCGTTATCATCAAGCCGAACATTACCACCAGCACCAGTAAAAAGCAGTTCGCCTGAAGGACCTCTGAAATTACCAAAATCATCTACAGCAAACTTCCCTGCTGCATAGCTGTATGTATTTAATAAATCTTCTTCACTGCCATTACCAAAAACTGCAATATCATATAGGATATTCGTGGGAATAATACTACCTTGATTATTATCAGGTCTTATAGCACTAAGTTTTACTCCACCAGTGCTAAGTTCAGATAAAAATGCACTGTTAGATTTATAACCTGATGTTTTTACATTTGCAATATTATTGGCTGTTACAGCAGAAACAGCAGCTGCTGCATTCAGCCCTGTTACTGCTCCAAATATAGCATTAATCAATATCTGCTCCTTTTTTTACTTTATACCTTCTATTTCCCCTTTCATTACCATTTCTTTTAATTTTCTTTTTAAAATTTTACCAATAGTTGTTAGTGGAAGTTCATTTGGGAAATATACATATTTAGGTATTTTAAAATTAGCTATATATTTTTTCAAGTATGCTTTAATATCTTTTTCTGTAATATTTACATCTGGGTCTTTTTTAATATAAGCAAGTATAGTTTCATCACCATCTTCATCAGGCACACTGATAACAGCAACAGCTTCTACACCTTTTATATGATGGATATGTTCTTCTATCTCTCTAGGATAAACATTCATCCCTTTAACCAATATTAAGTCTTTTTTTCTATCAACAATGGTGATAAAGCCATCATTATCCATAGTTCCTAAATCGCCTGTAAAAAACCAGCCATTTTTTACAGCTTCAGCAGTTTCTTTTGGCATTTTCCAGTATCCCTGCATAATATTAGGACCTTTAGCTATAATCTCTCCAACTTCACCTCTTGGCACTTCCATATCATCTTTATCAACAATTTTAACAGATACCCCATAAAATGCTCTGCCAACTGTGCCAGCTCTAGGGTCATCAAGAGTGTTGCCTGCTACAACTGGAGAAGCTTCTGAAAGCCCGTAACCTTCAATTAAAGGAATGCCAAATTTTTGATAAAATTTATTATAAATATCAACAGGCAGACCTGAGCCGCTGCATAAGTGTATTTTTATAGGATAGATAAATTTAATAAAAAGTTTTGGCATTTTTGCTTTTACAAGAGCAGAATAAACTGTTGGCACTGCTGCCATTACAGTAGGCCGTTTAAATATTAATATATCTCTGAATTTTTTAGTTTTTAAATCCATAACTGATTCTAAAATAACAATAGATGCACCTAAAAATGATGGAAACATTATAGTTACTTCAAAAGAATATATATGAAACATTGGTAAAAACAGTAAAAATCTGTCTTTATGTGTCATTTTATAAGATATAGCAGCCATTTCCACCATACTTATTAAATTACCATGAGAGAGCATTGCACCTTTTGGAGCACCTGTTGTGCCAGATGTATAAATAATAACTGCAGTATCTTCCTGTTTTATACCTATTTCAAGCGGCAGCTCGCTCATATTTTTATCTTTTACTAATACATTCTCAGCACCCCAGTTTGCAGCACTGTCATCAAATGAAAAAATGGACTGTAAACAAGAGCAGTCTTCTTTAACTTTGCTTATTATTCCTTTAAATTTTTCAGAAGTAAATATTGCTGCTGCTTCGCTGTTAGAAATTATATAGCTTACTTCTTTATCTTTTAAAAAAGTATTTACAGGCACAATTATGCCACCTGCTTTAGCTATTGCAAAAGCAGCAAAAATAAAATAAGGTGAGTTTTCCATCATTATGGCAACTCTATCACCTTTACGAATACCAGAAAAAGCAAGCACTCGGGATATTTTATTACATATTTTTTCAGCCTGCGAATAAGTATAAATAATATCTTTAAAAAAGATATATTTTTTACTGCCATTTTTGTATGACTGATATGTTAAAATATCAGCAATAGTTTTAGGTTTTGCAACCTCTTCTTGTTTGCGTCTAAATATCATATCTTACTCCGATAAATGTATTAAATCATGACTTCTATCATTAAATGCTCTTTTTAGGATTGGAAGAGCTTCATCTTCCACCATATAACTGCCAGAAATCTCAACCATTTCTTTATATTTTACTTGAGCATTTTTTAAATCAAATTCTTGAATTTCTTCTCCATCATTATCAGAGCCTTTTAAAACAAGTTTACTGCAAAAATCATTAACTAGCAGTGCTTTTGCAATTTCTCTTGTCTGGCTCGTATTTAAATTTTGTTTTTGTTTTGGAGCAGAAATTGTAATATCTGCTTTTAAACCACCAAGTTCATCTATAATACCTAATAATGTGCCTTCTTTTGTTGTCATAAACTCTGCACTGTATTCATAACTTGGGAAATTAACTGATATAGCTATTTTTTTATAAAAATCCCATGATAATGTAGTTAAATCAATTTTATCTTCAAATAAAGGTGTTAGTTTAGCACTGCCATCTTTTGAAAATTCATTAAGAAATTTTTTAAATGCTCCTGCAGGTCCGCCACCTAGAGCTGCAAGAGATAAAATAAAACGAGATTCAGGATTGACTATTGCATAATAAAGCTCACCAAGAGCACCATCATTTAATGGGATTTCTGCAATGCCTTCATCTTCCCGAAACCATACAGGCCATGCACTTTTTTCTTTTACTACTGAAATAAAATAAGTATCTGTTGCAGCAATATCCACCTTACTGTTTATTTTCCAAAAAAAATGTGACTGCCCTGCATCAAAAGTGCCAGAACTATCTTCACTTTTAAGTAATGAATTAAAAGAAAGTTTTAATTCATCAAAGTAATTATCTGTAGCTGCTTCTATAAAATGATATGAAACTATAGCTTTTTTACTCCAGCTCAAAAGGAATACCTCCAAATTTAGTATATATTATAATATAACAAAATTAATATGTTTTGTAAACTTTTATATATATATATTGTCAAGATATTATATAAAAAAAATGAATAAAAGCTACAAACTGCTTGAAATACACATTGTTTGCTGATAATATTATAAAAAACATATATTAAAGTTGGTATTATGAAAAAGAAAATTATTATATCATTAGTATCATTAGTTATTTTAGCATCTATGGCAGTTATGGCAACAGCTTTTTATCTTTATTCATCATCTAAATCTTTTTTAGATAGTAATAGAGTATCTACAGAATTATTTATTGAAAAAGGTCAAAGTTATTCAAAACTTTATAATGAAATTTTTCAAGACACAGATACTCCTGCAGGGCTTGATATATACCTTAGAAAAATCATTAAACTGCCACAAAATATGAAATTTGGCTATTATATGGCAGATAATATTTCATACAGCGAGTTTTTATCAAACATTATGAATGGTGTTCAGTCCACTGTAAAAGTAACAGTCCCAGAAGGGTTCAATGTGTTTGATATTGCTAATGCTCTTGAAAAAGCAGGCGTTGCAAAAAAAGATGAGTTTTTATCTCTTGTATTTAATAATGAGTATGCAAAAAAAGTAACAGGATATGACTATAAAAGTTTAGAAGGTTTCCTATTTCCCGGAACATATAAATTTCCAAAAAACTTTAAACCAGAATATGTAGTAGATACAATGTATGCTGATTTTAAAAAATATCTTCCTGCTGATTTTAAAGAAAAAACAGCAGCTCAAGGTTTAACTGAATATGAAGCCATTATTTTAGCATCCATTGTGCAGAAAGAAACATATAATGTATTTGAAGCACCAATCGTTGCTTCTGTTTATTATAACAGGCTTAATATTGATATGATTTTGCAAGCTGACCCTACTATACTTTATGGTAAATTTTTAAGAGGCGAATATGAAATAAAAATTGGCAAAGCTGATTTAAGAGATGAAACAAACATATATAATACATATAAACATAAGGGGCTTACCCCTACTCCTATATGCAGCCCTTCATTAATTGCATTAGAAGCTGTTGCAAACCCTGCAAAAACTAATTATTTATTTTTTGTAGCAAGTAAAGATGGAGAACACTTATTTTCAGAAACTTATGATGTGCATAGAAGGTATGTAAATGAGCACCAAAAAAAATAATATTGCAGCAGGTATTGATATAGGCAGTAACTCTATAAGGTTGATTATTGCTGAAGTTGAAAATAATAAAATAAAAAATATTATTTATCAGGAAAAAGCAACTACAAGACTTGCTGCAAATATTAATAAAACTGGAATATTACAAGAAGAACCATTTAATAAATCTATAAATGTGCTTGCTGGGTTTAGAAAAGCTCTTAATAAATATAATGTTGAAAAGATTAAAACTGTTGCAACAAGTGCAGTTCGTGAAGCAGCAAATGGGAAAGAATTTATTAATGCAGCTAAAAATTCAGGTATTGAAATATCTATTATCAGCGGAAAAGAAGAAGGTATGCTTGAATATCTTGGGGTGTGCTCTGGGTTTGATGCAGGCAGGCAGCCATTAATACTTGATGTTGGAGGTGGCTCGTCAGAAATAATATATATGCAGGATAATAATGAGCTGCATACAGAAAGCCATAAAATAGGTGTAGTAAAAATGGCAGATATGTTTGATTTTCAAAAAAGCAGCACAGAAATACTTGAAAAATGCAGTGCATATATAAAAGAATTCTTTAAGGATGTTACTATTCCAAATAATATCCAGAATTTTATTGCAACAGCAGGCACTGCTACAACTCTTGCAGCAATAGATATGGAAATGACTGAATATGATTACAATAAAGTTAATGGTTATAAAATTACAAAAGAAAAAGTAATAGAAATACTTAATAAAGTCTACTCTACACCATATAATAAACGGCTTGAAATTAAAGGTATGGATAAAGGCAGAGAAGATTTAATAATACCTGGTATTTTAATTATATTAGAAATATTAAAGAAAACCAACCTTAATATTATTACTGTTTCAGATTTTGGTTTAAGAGAGGGAGCCGTTGTTAGAGCAGCCAATAGTTAGCCTTGTAACTACCCCGCTTGTTGCAGGTGTAGTTGGTTATATAACAAACAAAATAGCAATAAAAATGCTTTTCAGACCTTATGAACCTAAATGGTATACATTAGGCTGGCAGGGTATTGTCCCTAAAACAAGGCCAAAATTAGCAGTTAAAATCTCTGAAATTGTTGGGCAGAAACTTTTAGCACATGATGATTTTTTATATGCACTTGAAAATAATGATATAAAAACCAAAATTCACAGTATAATTGCAGATAAACTTAAAAGCCTTAATGCAAAAGATATTCATGCTGTTATAAGGCTTTCCAGCTTAGAAGATAAAATTATTGATAATAAAGATACAATTAATAATATTTTAAATAATACTGCCATTTCAGTAGTTGATATTTTTCTTAATAGGCAAATAAATATTAATAATTTTAGAGAGCCAGTATTTCAGCTAGTTAAAAATTTCAATTTGGAAAAAGCAATAGATAACCAGCTTGAAAATACAATAAATTCATTTCTATCAGAAGATAAAACATTACAGGATATACTTCCACAGGATATTTTAAATAGAAAAAATGATTTAGTTGAATACTTAACAATCACTATTATGGCTAATATAAGAAGGCTTGGTAAAAATGATATGATAAAAGCTGTTTTAGCTCAAAAGGTAGTGAACTTTAAAGACAGTATGCTTTCTTCTGCAACTGGTATGGATGTGTTAAAAGCTGGATTTATTAACCTGTTTTTAAGTAATGAAAAAATAGAGCAGATTGTAGAAAATGAACTTCCACATATAACTGAAGATTTATCTACTAACCCTGTGATTTATAAAAATATTTATAAAACAATTGAAGATGAAATTGATAATCTTCTTAAAAAGCCAGTAAATGAAGTAATGGTTAAATTAGGCTTTAGTGATAATCACGATATAGTTTTATATATAAAAAATCATTTTGTTACAAACACTAACATATTAGATAAAGTTTCTGCTTTAATATTAGATAAGTTATACCAATACAGCAATTTAAGCATAAAAGAAATTTTAGTGCTTTTAAATATTGATATTTATAAATTTATAAAAATAGATGTTATGGATATTTTGAATGCTGAAAACTATAAAACAATGAAATCAAATATGATAAATAAATTTACTGCATTTATAAGCAGTAATTATAATAAAATAGCTGATGTTATTACAGAAGTGGCTGTTAAACTTATTAAAAGTAATTTAAAATATGCACTTAATGCTGTAAATATTGAAAAAATTGTAAAAGATAAAATTAATGCCCTTCCTTTACCTGAAGTAGAAAATATATTATTTTCTTTCATGAAAGAGCATTTTAAATGGATAAATATTTTAGGCTTTTTTATAGGGTTTGTAATTGGGCTTACTCAAGCATTAATTGTATTTTTTACGGGAGTATAAAACTAATTAATAATATTTTTCATCTGACTTTTATACTCTTCTTCTTTAATTGCACCACTTTTATAAAGATAAATAAGCTCATCATATTTTGTGTTAAAAGCCTGTTCTTTATGCTCTTTGGGAGCCTGTATTTCACTTTCCTTTTTATGACTTTTTGCAAGCAGTAATGCAGCTGCAACCAGCACAACACATGCTGTAACAAATAATATTATACTTACCATAATCATATCCTTTTTGAATATTTTAATAAAATCTATAAATAATGTCAAATATTATTAGATATTCCTTGATAATCATAATGAAATACAGTAATATCATAACGAAATAGTTTATAAGGATGGTATATGGTAGATTTAGACTCACTTATTAAAGAATTTACTTTTCCAAAAAAAAATGTAGAAAATTTAATAGCACTTTATCTTGACGGCAACACTGTTCCATTTATTGCAAGGTATAGAAAAGAGCAGACTGGAGCAATGGATGAAATCCAAATAAGAAATATTCTTGAAAGATATGAGTATCTTGAAAATTTAAATAAAAGAAAAGAAGAAGTTATCAAAAATATTGATGAAAAAGGAAAGCTGACTGATAAATTAAAACTTGCATTACAAAAAGCAGCTACTCTTACAGAAGTGGAAGACTTATATGCTCCATATAAATCCAAAAAGAAAACAAAAGCAGATATTGCAAGAGAAGCTGGTATAGAGCCTGTTGCAGAATATATTAAAACCCATAATGACTTATCTGAATTAGAAAATTTTGCAAAAGACTATATCAATGAAAAAGCTGCAGATATTGATACAGTTCTTTCTATGGCAAGAGATATTATTACTGAAGATATTGGACATAATATTAATATAAAAAACAGATTAAGAGAAATATATAATAAAAATGCAGTTATTTCATCAGCTGCAGCAGAGGATTTTCAAGAAAGAACTCCTTATGAAGCATATTATGAATTTGAAGAAAAAATAAAAACACTGCCACCACATAGAGTTTTAGCAATTTTTAGAGGCGAAAGAGAACATGTATTAAAAGTTAAACTGAATATTGATGAAGAAACATGTATAAATACTGTGCTTGCTATAATATATGAAGAAGGATACAAGCATAATAAAATTATAGAAAAATGTGCAGGTCGTGCATTTAAAACAATGCTTTCTTCTTCTATTGAGCTGGAAATAAGAAGTGAATTAAGACAGAATGCTGAAGAAAGAGCTATTCATGTTTTTGGTGATAATTTAAAAAGCCTTTTAATGACGCCGCCAGTAAAAGGCAGGTCAGTTTTAGGGCTTGATCCAGCTTATAAAACAGGCTGTAAATATGCAGCAGTTGATGAAACTGGCAAGTTATTAACTTATGGAGTTATATACCCTACTCCACCACAAAGTGATTATGAAGGCAGTAAAAAGAAAGTTATTGAAATAATAAATAAATTTAATATTAATGCCATATCTATAGGCAATGGCACAGCAAGCAGAGAAACAGAAGAATTTGTTGCAAAAGTTTTAAGCGAAATCCAGTTAAATGTGGAATATACCATTGTAAATGAAGCAGGTGCTAGTGTATATTCTGCAAGTGAAGTAGCTGCAAAAGAGTTTCCAGATTTAGATGTTACCATAAGGGGGGCTATATCTATTGCCCGCAGAGTTATTGACCCGCTTGCAGAGCTTGTAAAAATTGAACCGCGTTCTATTGGTGTTGGAATGTATCAGCATGATGTAAATAAGAAAAAACTTGAAAATACACTACAGACAGTTGTGGAAGATGTGGTAAATAATGTTGGTGTAAATTTAAATACAGCAAGCCCTTCCCTTTTACAGTATGTATCAGGTCTTAACTACTCTATTGCTGAAAAAATAGTTAAATTTAGAGAAGATAATGGCATTTTTATTAATAGAAACCAGCTTTTAAAAATAGCAGGAATTGGAGAATCTATCTTTAAACAGTGTGCAGGGTTTTTAAAAATCTATGGTGGTGACGAAATGTTAGACAGTATGTTTATTCACCCAGAAACTTATGATGCTGTCCATACATTATTAAATAGATTTAATTTGACTGTTAAAGAAGTGGGATTAATTAGAAAAGTTGCAAAAACAAACAACCTAAATAAACTTGCAGAAGAAACAGGTCTTGGAATATATACTTTTAATGATATTATAGAAAATTTAGAAAAACCAGACAGAGATGTGCGTGACAGTATAGACCCTGTAATATTTAAGAAAAGTATTGTAAACCTTGATGATTTAAAACCAAGTATGGTAATATCTGGCAAAGTAACTAATATTGTAGATTTTGGTGCTTTTGTAGATATTGGTTTAAAAAATGATGGTCTTGTCCATATTTCTGAGCTTTCTGAAAGCTATATTAAACATCCAAGTGAAGTTGTAAAAGTTGGTCAGAAAGTGCAGGTTATGGTTATAGATATTGATAAAGAAAGAGGCAGAATAAGCCTTTCTATGAGAATATAAAGGCTGCTTTTAAAAGACAGACTTACCCTTTCAATTTAATCTCTTAATATATAATAATCTGAACTTAAAAATATTACATTTTACTTGCTTAAATTATATATATTGTGGTATATGACATAAAAGTTAAAATTATTAATGGTGAAAGATTTATGAAATATAATCCATCTGCATTTGAATCAAAATGGCAAAAACGCTGGGAAGAAAATGATGTTTTTAAAAGAGAAGTAGATAATAGTAAAGAAAAATATTATTGTTTAGAAATGCTTCCATATCCATCAGGAAATATTCACATGGGACATGTTCGCAACTATTCTATTGGTGATGTTGTTTCCCGTTTTAAATTTATGCAGGGACTAAATGTTATTCACCCTATGGGCTGGGATGCTTTTGGTCTGCCTGCAGAAAATGCTGCAAAACAAAATAACAGACACCCTGCTGACTGGACATATTCAAATATTGCAAATATGAAAGAACAGCTTAAAAAACTAGGTTTTTCTTATGACTGGTCAAGAGAAGTAGCAACTTGTGACCCAGAATACTATAAATGGGAGCAGAAAATATTTATAGAATTATGGAAAAAAGGTTTAGCATATAAAAAGAAATCTCTTGTAAACTGGTGCCCTGAATGTGAAACAGTTTTAGCAAATGAACAAGTGGAAGATGGGCACTGCTGGCGATGCTCTTCAATTGTAGAAATGAAAGAGCTGGAACAATGGTTTTTAAAAATTACAGAATATGCAGATGAATTATTAGAATATACATATAAATTAAAAGGCTGGCCAGAAAAAGTTTTAACTATGCAGAGAAACTGGATAGGTAAATCTATTGGTGCAGAAATCATTTTTAAATTTACAGAAAGCGATAAAACAGTTACTGTTTTTACAACAAGACCAGATACTCTTTATGGTGCAACATTTATGCTTTTAGCACCTGAACATCCTATGGTAAAAGATTTGATTAAAGGCACAGAATATGAACATGACGGCTTAAAATTTATTACAGATATAGTAAAGCAGGATAAAGCAGATAGAACAGATAATAAACAGAAAAAAGGCTTTTTTACAGGCAGGTATGTAATTAACCCTGTTAATAATACAAAACTTCCAGTATACATTGCAAACTATGTATTAATGGATTATGGCACAGGTGCTGTTATGGCAGTTCCAGCACATGATACAAGAGACTTTGAATTTGCAAAAGAATATAACCTTCCTATTAAAATAGTTATTCAGCCAGAAGGTGAAGAATTAAATCCTGATACAATGACAGAAGCATATACCGGAGCTGGAAAACTTGTAAACTCATGTGAATTAAATGGTCTTGATTATGATGAAGCTAAAAAGAAAGTAATAGAAAATCTTGCAAAAGATAATGCAGCAAAAGCATCTGTTAATTTTAGATTAAGAGACTGGGGTATTTCAAGGCAGCGTTACTGGGGTGCACCTATCCCATTTGTATATTGTGAAAAATGTGGTATGCAGCCAGTTAAGGAAGAAGATTTACCAGTTGCACTTCCTAAAAATGTAAATTTTAATTGTCAAGGCAACCCACTTGATACTGTAGAAGATTTTGTAAACACTACCTGCCCTGTATGTGGTGGAAAAGCAAAAAGAGAAACAGATACTATGGATACTTTTATGGAATCATCATGGTATTTTCTGCGTTACTGCTCTCCAAAATGTGATACAAATATGTTTGATAAAAAAGAAGTAGATTACTGGATGCCTGTGAACCAGTATATTGGTGGTATAGAACATGCTGTTATGCACCTTTTATATGCAAGGTTTTTTGTAAAAGTTTTAAGAGATATGGGATATCTTTCTTTTGACGAACCATTTACTAATCTTTTAACTCAAGGTATGGTTTGCAAAGAAACATGGAAATGTGAAAATGATGGCTGGCTTTTACCTAATGAAGTAAAAGATGGTAAATGTTCTAAATGCGGCAGTATAGCTGTAAAAGGCAGAGTAGAAAAAATGTCTAAATCTAAGAAAAATGTAGTAGACCCTGGTATATTAAATGACCAGTATGGTGCAGATACTATCAGGCTTTTCTCTGTTTTTGCAGCACCACCAGAAAATGAAATAGAATGGTCTGAAAATGGTGTTGAAGGATGTTACAGGTTTATTAACCGTGTATTTAGACTTGTTGTATCTAATATAGATATATTAAAAGTTTATAATAATATCCCTGAATTTGAAGGTGAAACATCAAAAACTATTATTAGAGCAACTCATGCGGCAATTAAAAAAGTAACAAATGATATTGCAAGATTTCAGTTAAATACTGCAGTATCAGCTATTATGGAAATGGTAAATACTCTTTATCTTGCAGCAGAAAAACTTGAAAATGATAATGACAAAGCAGCATTTTCATTCAGCTTAAATACATTAATCACTATTTTAGCACCATTTACACCACATGTGGCAGAAGAACTTCATGAACTTGCTGGCAAAACTTCTTTTATTGCAGAAAGCAAATGGCCAGAATATGATGAAAAATATACAATATCTGATGAAATAGTTATTGTTGTTCAGATAAATGGCAAAGTAAGAGCAAACTTTACTTTCCCTAGAGATGCAGAAGAAAATACTGTTCTTGATACTGTTTTAAAAGACAGTAAAGTATTATCTTATCTTGAAGAAAAAGAACTTGTTAAAAAAATATTTATTAAAAACAAACTTGTAAGCCTTGTGGTAAAATAATGAAACGATTTCTGCTTGCTGCATTATTATTACTAATATTATCTTCCTGCGGATATACTATGGCTGGATTAAACAATGAAATACCTGTTAAGTATTATATTAATACTGTCCATAATGACACTATTGATTCCACTATTGGTGATATAATGCAGTTAGAAGCAGAACGTTTTTTTTTAAAATATAATGAGCTTGCTTCTTATAAACAGGCTACATATTTTATGGATATAATAATTTCTAATTTAGAATATATTAATCCTGTTTTAACAGCCACAGACCAGGCAACTTCTACATATATTGCATATAATTTAACTATTATAGTAACAGATATTGACGGAAAAGAAATATATACATGGAATACTAAAACATCAACAAACTTTTCTATTACTTCAGATGCAGGTATCACACTACAAACAAGAGATGGTAAGCTAAAAAGTAATATAGAAGATGATTTAACAACTTTTAGATTAAATATAAGCCGTAAGGTTTATAAATAGCTGGTGTATATGGAAAAATACTTTATAACTGGTTCTAGTTATTTTATTGATAAAAATATTAAGTTATTTACTCCAAAAGATGATAATTTAGATTTAGAAATTTTTTTTGGAGATGAGCTTAATAAAGAAGATTTTTTAAGCTATATAAATTCTGTAGATTTATTTGGAAGCCCAAAAGCTGCGATTATTAGAAATGCAGGCAGAATAAAAGATATTGAGCATCTTGCAGAGATAATGTCTAAATGTTCTGAAACAACATTAATAATAACTGCACCTGTTAAGGACAAAATTGACCAGTCATTAGTAAAAATATTTAAAAATAAAAATTTTAAAGTATTTGTTGAAGAGCAGAAAAAAGCAAAAGCAACCATATATGATGTAATAGATATTTTTAAAGAAAAAAATATAAAGTTAAGTCAAGAACAGGCAGAAATTATGCTAAGCAAATGTTTAAATAATTTAAGTATGGTATTACATGAATCAGAAAAACTTGAAACATATATACTGGGTAAAAAAGAAAAAATATCTGTTTCTACCCTTTTAGACCAGCTTTCTGGTGAAAAAGAAGAAACTATTTTTGCCCTGACAGATGCTTTTGGTATGCGTGATATAAAAACTGCTCTTAAAGTATACAGCACTATGGATAATAGTTATGATAGCAATTTTAAAATATTTTTTGCTCTTTCAAAACGAATAATGCAGCTTTATTTATTAAATATTGATGAAGATTATTTAAAACAAGTTCACCCTTTTCAACTTTCAAAAATAAAAGAACAACAAAAAAAATGGAAAATAAAAGAAATAGTAAAAGCTATTGATATTATTTCAGAACTTGACAAAGATATAAAAATTGGTTTAAAAAGTATAGATAATGCAGTTTTATCAGCAATTACTTCAGCAGATAAATTATAATATACATTGAGGATATTTTGAATAAACTTCCAGTAGCTGTTATACCAGCATATAAACCACTTCCTATAGTTATTAATATTGCAAAAGAATTAATGAATTCTAATGCATTTCAGGGTATTGTATGTGTAAATGATGGCAGCGGTAAAGAATTTGATTATATATTTTCAGAGCTTAAAACATTAGGGGTAGTAGTAGAAACCCATGCTGTAAACTTAGGAAAAGGGACAGCTTTAAAAACTGGCTTTAATGCTGCACTACATTATTTTCCAGAAAGCTGTGGTGTTGTTACTTTAGATGCTGATGGACAGCATCTAAGTAAAGATGTAATCAATATTGCAGAGAATTTGTTAAATATTAATAATGTTTTAATTACTGGCGGCAGAGTTTTTGATAATAAAAATATACCACTTAGAAGCAGATTTGGAAATAAATTTACTAAAATCATTTTCAGACTGTTTTCTGGTGTTAAAATTAATGATACTCAAACTGGGCTTAGAGGAATACCTGCATCTCTTTTACCTGATTTAATAAAACTTAAAACAACAGGATATGATTTTGAGCTTGATATGCTTATCTTTGCAAAAGAAAAACACTATGCAATTAAAGAGATACCTATTACAACAGTATATGAAAATGGCAACTCATCATCTCACTTTAATCCTGTATTAGATTCATTAAGAATATATTTTGTATTTTTTAGATATTTATGGGTTGCAATTTTATCTTTTATTATAGATTTTACAATGCTTGAAGTATTTATGAAAATGCTTCATGTGCCTGATGCACAAAGTGATAGTCAAATTGCACAAATCAGCCTTACTGTAATTAGTGCTAATATTTTAGCACGGCTTGTTTCTTCTACCTTTAATTTTATTTTAAACAGAAGATTTGTATTTAAATCAAATGCCAATATTTTTGATGAATATAAAAAATATTTTGTTTTAGTTATATATGTGCTTATTATTAATAATTCAGTATTTTATTTTCTTTTAAATAATGATGCCTTGCAGGATATAACAGGGTTAGGAACAATATTTTTAGAAATTACTAAACTTATTACAGAATTAATCACATTCTTTATTACTTTTATAATTTCAAGAACTATTATATTTAAAGATAAATAATAAATTTCAAATTTTATGATAGTTATAACAAATAAAGCTGCTGTGTTTATGTTATTTAACATCAGTAATATTTTTATTATTTCTATAGTATAAATAAAATAACTTTTCCACTGTTTTCTTTTATTAAAAGTAAAGATATTATATAAAATTTATTAGTATTATGATTATAAATCCAGCGGATAAGTATAAAATTAAATATTTATTGGGAGGAAGTTGTATGAATGACAAAAAAATAAGTATAATTTATCCCTGCTTACCAATGATGATTTTACGGAAAAGTTTAAAGATATTGCTGAAATAATAGTAATTGAAGCGGAATATAAATTATGTGAGTTTTATGGTGGTCTCTCCATATATATCCCAAAAACAGACAGCTTAACAACAAGGATTCGTCATAAAAATATTCAAGATGATTATAAAAACGGGTTATTTTTTATAGATTTAGCAAAAAAATATAATATAAGTTCAAACCATATAATAGTTATTTGCTCACAATCTCGTATTAATATCAAGTAAACTATTGTGAAAGATTATTAAGATAAAGATTAAATGATGGTGGGTGTGATGAAAAGTTCACCTTTTAAAATTTTTGTATAGTTAGTGTATAATAAGTGCATAATAAATGCTAAAAAATACCCGCCAAAAAAGTTAAAATCGTTTTAAGTTTTAAAAACTGCATAGTCATTGTATAGTAGTTGTATTGTCCTGCAACATACTTATCTCACTATTCCACTATTTTTATCTCATACCCTTATAATAATCTTTTTATTTTTCTATACCCATTACAAAAATAAAACTAAAATAAATTTGGAAAATTTAATTTATACAGTAAATGGTATGATACAATAGCAGCAGATGAAGACAGATTTAAACTTCTAGACTCTGTTTTCATAGGTATTCTATAAAGCCTGTCTGTATATTTTTCATATACAAAGTTAGGAAATCCTGCCCCTTCACTTCCAAAAAGTATATCTATCTTACTATTAATATTTATTGTAATTTCTGTATAGTTTTTATGTCCTTTTGTGCTTATTGCATAAAAATTATTATTTTCTTCAAAATATTCATCTAAAGTTTTAATATGTTTAACATTTACATATTCCCAGTAATCCATGGCAGCTCTTTTCAAATGTTTATCATCAATTGAAAACCCAAGCCTGCCAACTAATACAAGCTCTATACCAGTTGATGCACAAAGCCGTGCAATATTACCTGTATTTTGAGGTATTTCAGGCTCTAATAAAATTATTCTAAACATATAAACACCTCTTTTTAATATATTTTATTTATATTTTAGGGAAGCCGCCCCAAATAGATTCAAGATTATAAAATACTCTTTCATTTTTACGCATTACATGCACTATAATATCGCCATAATCAATACAAACCCATACACCATGTGCTGTTCCTTCATGATATATTGGATTAATATTTTCTTTTTTAAGTTCAACACTTACATATTCTGCTAATGCTTTAACATGAGTATCAACATTACCTGTTGCAATTATCATATAATCTGCAACAGTAGATTTTTCTCCAATAAAAAAACATACTATATCTTCACCTTTTTTATCATCCAGCAGTTTTTTAATTTTTATTGCTAATTCTTTTGTTCCCATTATACCTCTTTATTATATAAATTATTATTAATAATATATTTTGCAACATTTGAAGGCAAATATTCAAGATATTTTTTTATACATTTTCTAATTTCACTGCTTGAAATATTAAATGAATCTATTTCAAAAAGCTCAATTTTATCTTTATCTTCAATTTTTTTCTTAATATCATCTGGGACACTTTCTATCATATCTGAAAAAGAAATACCCGGTCGGCATCCTATAATAAAATGTGCTAAATCAAATAATTTTTTATAATTATACCATTGTTTAATGCTTGCAAATATATCACTTCCTACTAAAAAAAATATATTATCATCAGTATATATTTTTTTTAAAGCATATAATGAATTATAAGTATATGATAAATCATTTAGTTTTGCTTCTATATCTGTAACACCAAACTTATCACCAAGTTCACTTAATGCAAGATTAACCATATTCAGCCTGTGCATAAAAGGTGCAGTATGGCTTGACTTATGGGGTGGCTCGTTTGATACCATAAAAAGCAGCTTATCAAAATGAAACTTTTTAACAGCTGACATAGCTATTGCAATATGTCCTTTATGTATAGGGTCAAAAGCTCCTCCAAAAATACAAATATCCATTATCCACGCAGCTGTCCGCTTCCATATATTAAATATTTGGTAGTAGTTAAATCTTCTGCACCCATAGGACCTCTTACATGAAGTTTTTGTGTGCTGATACCTATTTCTGCACCTAGACCAAATTCACCGCCATCAGTAAACCTTGTAGACGCATTAACATATACAGCAGCAGAATCTACTTCATTTAAAAATTTTTCTGCATTATTATAATCAGTAGTAACTATTGCGTCGCTGTGACCTGAACCATATTTATTAATATGTGCAACAGCTTCCTGAATATTTTCAACTACCTTTATAGAAAGTATCATATCATGATATTCAGTATAATAATCTTCTTCAATAGCAGGTCTGCAGTCTACATATTTTAATGTTTCAGGACAGCCTCTTAAATCCACATCTACATCTTGAAATATTTCTGCTATTTCAGGCAGCATTTTGTCTGAAATATTTTTATGAATAAGCAGTGTTTCCATAGAGTTACATGCACTAGGACGCTGCACTTTTGCATTAAAAGCAATAGATAAAGCCTGCTGATATTCTGCACTTTCATCAATAAATACATGGCATACCCCTTTATCATGCATTATAACAGGAATACAGGCATTATCTACAACAAAGTTAATAAGCCCTTCTCCTCCTCGTGGAATAATTACATCAATTAACCCTTTAGCTTGAGCCATATATTTTATAATATTTCTATCAGTATCTTGAATAAAATAAATAATATCTTTAGAAAACCCTGCCTTTTCAAGTGAATCAGTAATAATTTCAGCAAGTATTTTATTAGAGTTTATTGCTTCTTTTCCGCCTCTTAATACTGCACCATTACCTGATTTTATACATAAAGCAGCACTATCAATAGTTACATTAGGTCGTGATTCATAAATAATACCTGCAACACCAAGTGGAACTCTGACTTTTCTTATTTTTAAACCATTAGGACGGGTATATCCAGATATTACTTCCCCTATTACTTCTTTCTGCATAGATATTTCATTAACAGCTTTTATCATACTATCTATTTCTTTATCTGTTAATCTAAGCCTGTCTATCATTGCAGAGCTTAAGTCCATATTTTCTGCATTAATAATATCTATCTTATTGATTTTTTTTATTTCTTCTCTTCTTTCATTAAGCAGCAAAGCAATATTTGATAATACTGCATGTCTTTTTGGTGCTGGTGATACAGCAAATATATGAGCATCTTTTTTTGTTTTTGCAAGCTGAGCCATTAAATCCATATTCTTTATCCTTATTTAAATTAAAAGCAAATCATCTTTATGTATAACTTCATCTGATATTTTATAACCTAAAATATCATATATTTCTGATGATGCTTTCCCCATAATTTTTAATAAATCAGCAGAAGAATATCTTATTTTTCCTCGTGCTATTTCTCTATTATTGTTTATAATAGAAACAACAGCTCCTGCCTGAAATTTACCATTAATATTAATTATACCTTTTGCAAGCAGTGATTTATTATTTAAAAGTGCATTATCTGCACCATTATCTATTATAACAGCACCTTTTGGAATAGCTGCATAACCTATCCAGAATTTTCGTTTTTTAATAGAAGAAACACTTTGATAAAAATATGTGCCTATATTATCTTCCTTAAAGAATTTCTCTATATTTTCAGGCTCCATTCCCCTTATAATAGCTACTTCACACCCTGCTTCAAGTGCCTTTTTAGCAGCCTGTATTTTTGACTTCATACCTCCTGTGCCAACAGAAGATATGCTGCCTCCTGCACTATCCATAATATCATCATTTATATACTCAACTTTATGTATTATTTCTGCATTTTTATCTTTTGAAGGGTCTGCTGTATAAAGACCATCTACATCTGATAAAATAAGCAGTAAATCTCCATCAACAATACCTGCAACAAGAGCACCAAGATTATCATTATCGCCAAATGACTCTATATATTTTAATTCATCAACTATAATTGTATCATTTTCGTTAATTATAGGGATAACTCCAAGCTCTAAAAGTCTTTTTAGTGCAGAGCGTGCATGAAGATACCGTTTTCTGTTTGATAAATCATCTTTTGTAAGCAGAACTTGTGCTACATTAATATTATACTGAGCAAAAGCCTGTTCATAAGTCCATATTAACCTTGCCTGCCCAACAGCAGCTGAAGCTTGTTTATCAACAATATCTTTTGGACGAGATGGAAACCCAAGCAGCTTAAATCCTGATGCTACTGCTCCAGAAGATACTATTACAATGTTTGGAATAGTCTGTTTTAATTTTGCAATATGATAAACTAATGATGCAATTCTAGCACTGTTAAGACCAAGATCATTACCTGATAAAATAGAGCTGCCTATTTTAATGATTAATGTTTTTACATCTGTTTTAGAATGCATATTTTTAGACCCTGTATATATGAAAAATAGATAAAAAAATGGCTGGGGCAGAAGGATTCGAACCTCCGAATGGCGGGACCAAAACCCGCTGCCTTACCACTTGGCGATGCCCCAGCATTGTGTGTAGGAATAAATAATATATTTTTTTTAATTCGTCAAGAACTTTTTTTATATTTTTTAAAAAATGTTTAAAAATTCTTATTGATTAATTACTTATGACCTATTTTAACTCTAAGTTTTTCTAAAATAATCATAATATGAGTTTTCTACTCAGTATTATATATAATATAAAAATATATCTTATTTCTAATATATAATATAAAAAAATCAGGAAAAATATAAAATTCTAAACATATATTTAACTTTTGAAATAATAAACAAAATAAATCTATTGATATTAAAATGAAATTATATTATATTAGTGATTACAAAAATTATATAGAAAGGTTTTATATGAAAATAACGCGTGCCTGTGATTATACTATTAGAGCATTGGTTTATATGGCTCAACATCCTATGGGAACAGCATTTATGCGTTCTGACATAGCAAAAGAATGTAATGTGCCTGACAGTTTTTTAGGTAAAATATTACAAAATCTTGCAAAATCAGATATTTTAGTTAGTGAAAGAGGAAAAAAAGGTGGTTTTAGACTTGGCAAAGAACCTAATAAAATATGTATGTATGATGTAATTGTTGCAGTAGATGGACCATTAAACATTAATAACTGCCTTGACGAGCAGGTTGACTGCTGTTATGACCAGTCATGCTGTGCCCATAAAATGTGGAAAGATGTGCAGGCTGATTTAATAGAAAAACTGAAAAAATATTCATTAGCAGATATTTCTGAAGGATGTCAGTAATAATTATATAAATAAGGAGTGTTAATATGAGTGCTTTATATATAGACGAACGGACAGCTGCATCACTTATTAATATGGATGATGCTTTAAAATTAGTAGAAGAGTCATTTTCAAGTTTCTCAAAAGGTGAAGCATTTAATATGACACGCCAGAGAATGAGAATTCGTAAAGGTGCATTACACATGCTTCCCGGTGCTGTTCCATATAAAGGTGTTATAGGGTTTAAAGCATATACATCTTTCCGTGCAGGTCTTATTTTTAAAGTTCATTTATATGATGCAGAAACTGGCAGCCCTCTTGCAATTATTGATGCTAATGAAATAGGAAGACTTAGAACTGGTGCTGCAAGCGGTATAGCATCAAAATATATGTCTAAAAAAGATACAAATATTGCATTTATTTTTGGTGGTGGATTTCAAGCAGAAGCACAGCTTGAAGCTGTCCATAAAACTACACCACTGAAAAAAGTTTATGCTGCAACAAGAAAAATAGAAAATGCAGCAGCTTTTGCTGAAAAAATGAGTAAATTATTAAATATTGAGATTATACCAACACTAAATATTGCAGAAGATTTACCTAAGGCAGATACAATTATTACTATAACAACATCTGTTAAACCATTATTTGAACATACAATGATTAACCCTGATGGTGTTCATATTAATGCTGCAGGCTCAAATGCCTTAATAAGAACAGAAGTGCCTGAAAAAACATTAGAAGCAGCAGAAGTTTTAGCAGTAGATAATAAAGATGTTGCAGAAATTGAATGTGGTGATATTCTGCCATCTCTTGAAAAAGGAAGACTGCACTGGAATTCTATATTAGAACTTGGAGAAATAACATGTGGATACCGTAAAGGCAGACTTTCTGAAAACGGCATAACTGTATTTCAATCTCAAGGTATGGGACTGCAGGATATTATGTGTGCTGAATATATATATAGAAAAGCAGTTGCTGAAAATTTAGGAATAATCTTACCATTTTAATTCAAAAAGTTTATAAAATAAGTGCTTGTAATTTTTTTTATTAAAGAATACAAGCACTTATAAATTTTTAAAATATTTTCTCTTGATTAGTTTTAAATCTCTGATAATATAACACTCTAATTTATAAATTCTAGGAGTAAATATGGCATCAAATAGTAATAAGCAACTTTTTCAAGCAGAGCCAGAATTGCTTGCAAACTCTGTTACTGTATTAAAAAAGCGTTATCTTCGCAAAAAGGAATCAGGGCAAATAGAAAGCCCAAAAGATTTGTTTATCAGAGTAGCAAAAAATATTGCAGAGGCAGAATTAAAATTTGATTCTAATGCTGATGTTGATTCTGTTGCTGATATTTTCTATAATCAAATGGCTTCATTAAAATTTTTACCAAACTCTCCTACTTTAATGAATGCTGGTAATTCTCTCCAACAATTATCTGCATGTTTTGTATTACCAGTAGAAGATTCATTAGAAGGTATTTTTGAAGCTGTAAAACATACTGCTTTAATTCATAAATCTGGTGGTGGAACAGGATTTTCTTTTTCAAGACTTCGTCCAAAAGATGATACTGTAAAAACAACAAAAGGTGTGTCTTCTGGTCCTGTTTCTTTTATGTCAGTATTTGATGCTGCTACAGAAACAATCAAACAAGGCGGTATGCGTCGTGGTGCTAATATGGGTATACTTCGTGTAGACCATCCAGATATTATGGAATTTATATATGCTAAACAAGACAAAACAAAATTAACTAACTTTAACCTTTCTGTTGGTATTACAGAAGAGTTTATGAAAAGCGTTAAAAACGGCACTGAGTATGATATACTTACTCCTAGGGACCGTAAAAAAACTGGCTCTAAAAATGCTAAAGAAGTTTTTAATGAAATGGTCAGGCTTGCATGGGAAGGAGGTGACCCGGGCATTATCTTTTTAGATAGAATAAATAATACAAACCCAACACCTGCTGAAGGAGAAATGGAAAGCACAAACCCTTGTGGTGAACAACCATTATTGCCTTATGAATCATGCAATTTAGGCTCTATAAACCTTGTAAAGTTTGTAAAAAATGGAAAAATAGACTGGGATGATTTAAGAAATACATGCAATATAGCTGTTCGCTTTTTAGATAATGTTATTGAAATGAATAACTACCCTATTAAACAAATAGATGAAATGACTAAGAAAAACAGGAAAATCGGTCTTGGTATAATGGGCTGGGCTGATATGCTTGTTATGTTAAATATTCCTTATAATTCTGATAAAGCTACATTGTTAGCTGAAGAAGTAATGAAATTTATCAGAGATGAAGGAAGAAAAATGAGTGTAGAGCTGGCAGAAAAACGCGGCAGCTTCCCAAGCTTTGATAAAAGTATATACCCTGCTCTTGGATTTAAAGCTATGCGTAATGCAACTATTACTACAATAGCACCAACAGGGACTATTTCAATTATTGCTGGAGCCTCAAGCGGTATTGAGCCATATTTTGCTCTTGCATATTATAGAAATGTTATGGATAATAATAAACTTCCAGAAGTTAATCCATACTTTTTAGAAAAAGCTCATGAAAGTAAATTTTATTCTGAAAGCTTAATGAATAAATTAGCTGATGCTGGTAATGCTCATGATTTAACAGAAGTTCCTGAAGATATTAGAAAAGTATTTGTTACTTCTCATGAAATAGAACCAGTATGGCATGTGAAAATGCAGGCAGCTTTCCAAAAATATACAGATAATGCTGTTAGTAAAACAGTTAACTTTCAAAACACTGCTACTATTGAAGATGTAGAAAAAGCATATATGCTTGCTTATGATTTAGGCTGTAAAGGTATTACAATATATAGAGATGGCAGCCGTTTAGGACAGGTATTAAATATTGGCTCTGTTAAAGAAGAAAAACTAGAAACTGCTGCTGTTACTATGCCTGCTAAACCAAAAGAACGACCTGCTATATTAATTGGTAAAACTATTGAAAAAACTACAGGCTGCGGCAAAATGTATGTAACAATTAATCAGGATGTAGATGGTAAAGTATTTGAAGTATTTACAAGCATTGGTAAAGCTGGTGGATGTGCTCAAAGTCAGGCAGAAGCTATTGGAAGATTAATCTCACTTAATTTAAGAAGCGGTGTTGAACCTGAATTTATCATTAGACAGCTTAAAGGTATTTCATGCCATACTCCTCATGGATTTGGCTCTCAAAGAATACTTTCATGTGCTGATGCAGTTGGTAAAGCTTTAGAAGAAGCTATAAATAATCCATTAAATGTGCAGGTTGTTAGAAATGACAGTATTACTGTAGATTCTCTACTTGCAGATATTGATAAAAAAGATGGTAAAAAAGTTATGTCAAATGGTGCATGCCCTGAATGTGGTGCCCCTGTTGAATATATAGAGGGATGCCTTACATGTCAGTCATGTGGCTATTCTAAATGCAGCTAAATATAAAATATATATAATTTAATTAATGGCAGGTGTTATAACCTGCCATTTTTTGTATAATGTATAATATTAATTTTATACTCATAATAATTATTACAGGCTGTATCATTATATAAATAAAAAAGTTTATTGGTTTATTTACTGAGCAGGTTTTCATCCGCTCTTTTAATACTGCTGTATATTATTTATTAACTATTTTTTAGAATATAACAGAAGCCATTACTCCTGCTATAAAATCATAGCCTTCTTTTTCGCCAGCACTATCCTGCATTTTATTAATATATGCAATCTCTGGAGTAATTGCAAACCAGTCATTAATCTGAATAAAACAGTTTAAATATGCACCAAGACTGTCATCAATTTTATCATATCCATCACCAAAATTAAGTGTATAACCTATCCCTATTTGTGGTGTGTATTTTTCATTAAATGTATGACCTAAACCTATTGCAATACCTGCAGACTGAATATTTTCTGCTTTTGTAACACCATCATCTAAAAACATACTGATTTTTTTACTATTTGATGGACTGACACCAACTGCACGGCTTTTATAATTTCCTAATGCATCCATTAAATCTAAGTTCGCACCATACCAGCCAGTAAATTGTAAAAACGAATTGCCAAAGTTTGCCTGACCACCAAAGCCTGCATTATAAGAATGAAATACTTTATCATTAGCAATATTATTATTATCTGAATATAAATAAGCTCCATAAGCACCAAATACTTTAAATTCTATATAATCAGTTGAATAAGTATATGCTAATTCAACTCTTGGTAATACATTAAATGCTGTAACAATATTATTTCCATCAGTATCTGTCTGGCTTAATTGATAGCCAGTATCATCTGTATTATCAGCATTCCATCCCCCACCAAGAGTAGGAATGATAATCGCAAGTTCAAAGCCGCCAATACCATAACGGAGCTGAAGTCTTCTATTATCTGCTAATGTTCCCAAATCATTTAATGCCTGAAAATCATTTGATACCATACCAAAAGAATATGCTGCAATAGTAGTATCTCTACCAATTACTACATAGTGGTCATCTGCTCCACCAATGCGGTATGTTAAAAAATATTTTCTTACAGGATCCCCAATACCTGCTTCAAATGTTGCAGAAACACTGCCATATGAAAGCTCTACACCTAAAAGAGATGAGCCAACAAATGTTTGTGAGCCAAAAGAATTTGAACTTTCGCCATATCCTTCGCTGTATGTATAGAAAGCATCTCCATATATTTCACCATATATATTGGCTTTAAAATCACCGCTCTCAAATTCTACGGCAAATGCTGGCACAGTAACAAGTGCCATAATTAATGAAAATAAAATTTTTTTCATTGAACCTCCTAAAACTTAAAATAAATATTTATGTGATATACAACACTATATAACCTTATACTAATTTTACATAAAAGTCAATACTTATTGATATTAAATTTCAATAAAAATATATCAATATTATTAAATATTATATATTATCAATTATATACAAAAATATAAAGTTTTATTTAGACTAAAAATTATATTATATTAATATATACTATAAACATAAAAAAGGGAATAGATTACTCTATTCCCTTTATTTATTTACTCTTAACTAACAGGACAAATGTTACACTTTTAGTAAAAAATAAATCTTAACTTAATATAAATCAAGCAATAATTTATTTTCAATAACAATCTCATATGGAGATTTAAAATTTAAGCATGTTTTAGCAGTATTATTATATCTATCTTCATGCTGTTTAAGAGCCTTAATTAATTCATCTTTGGAATAGAATTTATTATTTGCATATAAAATTTTTCCATCCTCTCTATGACTTCTTTCCACCTTTCCATTCTGCCAAGGTGAATAAGGTCTTATTCGTTTAATAGTATATCCTTTCTTTTCAGCTGTCTCTTCAAAATAGCTTTTCTTGTTTGTAACTTCCTTATCATTTACAAACTCATAGCCATTATCCACTTGAATTGTTTTTAGTGGAAAGCCAAATTTACTTTCCAGTTCGTCTAAAAACTTACCTGTTTCAAATGTGCTTTTTTCTTCTACTATTTCTAATACTCTCATTCTGCTGTATTCATCTATCGCTGTTATCTGATAATATTTTTTACCATAGCTGGAAAACATTATACATTCCTGTGGAACATATTTTATATCTATCTGAACCTTGTCGCCTATATACTGACCTGTTATTGGTTCATATCTTGTATAGCTCTTTTTTGACTTGTTTAATGACTTTAAGCCTTTCTTCCTTATCTGCATACACATACTGCCAAAACTACGATTATAACCAATTTCTAGAAGTCTGACATATACCTCCGCATTACCATACAAACCATGCTCGGCATATGTGTTAAATATTAAATCAAGCTCTTCTTTACTATGCTTATTTGGACTGTTTCTTGGTCTACGACTTTTAAAAGATAAACTCTGAACTGTTCCATCATATTTCTTTAAATGCCTGTATACAAACATACGGTTCACTTGATATTTGCGGGCTGCTTTCGTTGCTCCTTTTTTTAATGCATACTCACATAACCGTTGACGAAATCGCATTTCTTCTGTTATTATCACTTTATTCATTGTGATACCTCTTAGTTTAGTTTAGTTTTTTGCTTAATTTTATACTATATACTAAGAGGTATTTTTTTATACTTATTTTTGTAACATATGTCTCATAATCTTACATTACTCTATTCCCTTTATTTATTTACAAATCATTATATATATTAAAAATTAAGAGCAAAAACTAAACCAGCTACTATAGAAAAGCCTTGGTTTTCTCCATTTGCACCATCTATATTATAAAGAAGTGCAATTTCTGGAATTATAGAAAACCAGTCTGTTACAAAATATTGAGTGTTTAAAAATGCACCTATATTTTGGTCAGCATTAACATAGTGGTCTGCAAAGCTGGCACTATAACCAATACCAATTTGAGAAACAAGTTTACCATCTAATGCACTATAACCATAACCTAATGAACCACCTGCACTATAAATATCATTAATATCAATAGTATATTTACCATTAGATGATACAAGACTTATTGGATTTAAAGCTGATTTTGAAAAACCTGTGCGATAATCACCTTGAGCATTATTCAAATACATATTTTGACCAAAATATCCTACATAGTTAAGGAATGAATTGCCTATATTTGCTTGACCACCAAAACCTATATAAAACATATGAGCTGTCTTGTTGAATGAATCAATATTTGCTGATGCACTGTTATTGTAATACATATAAGCACCATAAGAGCCAAATACTTTAAAGTTAAAAGTATCTTGAGTTATAGTGTATGCAAGCTCTAATCTAGGAAGATAGTTAAACATATAATCTGAAGATTTAATAGTATCATCAACATTATTTCCATTATTATCTGTATATGAATAACCAAAACTGTCAGTATATGCTTTATCGTCACCTGAACCAAAACCTATTTGTGGTATAATGATTGCCATTTCAAATCCACTGATACCATAACGGAGCTGTAGTCTTCTTTTATTTGCCAGAGTTCCATAGTCTATCATGCACTGACCATCATTTGACATTTGACCATAATTATAAAATGCAATATTATTATCTCTACCAGCTAATATGTAGTGATCTGCCCTTCCACCAATATTATACTTTAAATAAAATTTTCTTACAGGGTCTCCAAGACCTGCTTCAATTGTTCCAGAAACATTTTGATAGCTCATAGTTACACCAAAATTTGAAGAACCAACAAAAGCATAAGAGCCAAAAGAATGCTTACCATTACTCATTGATAAAGATGAAAAAAGTGGTTCAGCCTTATCTGAAGAATAAGTATAAAAACCATCTGCATAAATATTACCATAGATGTTTGCTTTAAAATCACCAGAAGTAAACTCTACTGCAAATGCAGGCACTGCTAAAAGTGCAATCACACATGAGAGTAATAATTTTTTCATGTAATCCTCCTATATCCTAAACTAAGTATGATTTTCTCACACTAAAAAATATAAATACATAATTTTTACATATTTGTCAATTTAATATTAATATTTTTTTAAAAAAACAGCTGTAAATGTATTAAAAAGAAAGGACTGCCATTATTCCTGCTGTTATTGAAAATCCATTATTAAATTTTTCTTCTGCTCCACTAATATTATAAAGAAGAGCAAGCTCTGGTATAAGTGAAAAATAGTCATTTATATAATATCTTGTATTGAAAAATGCACCTAAATTTCTATTTGAATTTTTATAATGGTTTGCAATATTTAAACTGTATCCTGCACCTGTTTGAATAACCATTTTACCATTAAAAGCTTTATAACCATATCCAAAAGCAACACCAGTATTTAATATGTTTTTTATATCTATATTATATAAATTACTATCGTTTTTCTTCAAAAATACAGGATTTAAAAAAGAATTGTTACCAAAACATACTCCATTAGAATCATTCAAATACATATTCTGTCCTATATAAAATGTATAGTTAATAAAATTATTGCCAAAATCTGCCTGACCGCCAAAACCTGCATTAAATACATGTGCTGTGCTGTTAAATTTATCCATTTCATCTGTCAGCACAGTATTTTCATACATATAAATACCATAAGAACCAAAAAATTTAATATTAAAATTATTCTTTATAACAGTATAAGCAAACTCTAGCCTAGGAATATATTTAAACATATAGTCAGAATGTTTTATAAATGTATTTTCTATATTATCATTAATATAATAACCTTTATATGCCATATCATTACTAGCACCAAATCCTATATATGGAAATATTACTGCGATTTCAAAACCATTTATTCCATAACGAATTTGCAGTCTTCTCATATTAGATACTGTTCCATAATCAATTAATGCCTGATTATCATTAGACATTTGACCAAAATTGTAATATGCTATATTATTATCTTTTCCTGCTAAAAGATAATGATTTGCACTTCCACCAATATTATATTTTAAATAAAATTTTCTAACAGGATCTGAAATACCTGCTTCTATTGTTCCTGAAATATTTCTATAAGCCAGAGTTATACCAAACTTTGATGAACCTGCAAAAGCATAAGAGCCAAAAGAGTGTCTTCCATTTTCTATCTTCATGCTTGAATACATTGGTTCAAAATTTTCTGAAGAATAAGTATAAAAACCATCTACATATAAAGTTCCAAAAATATCTGTTTTAAAATCACCAAATATGAACTCTTTAGCATATAAAGGATATTGAGAAAATAAAGTTATTATTATAACCCATAAAATTTTTTGCATAAAATTCTCCTATAATTTTAGTATCAATACAGTTACAGCATATAATTATAATTGTCAACTAAATATTATATTATAGTTGACAATTATGATATAATACTAAAAAAATATAGGAACAATAAAATTTTATACATATTCTATTTTTAAGATTAATATATGATGCCGGGATATATGAAATCACCATGACTATTAATATCTATTTTTATACAGTTGCTGCCCTGCCTGCTTTTTTCACTTTTTATATCACCAGCTAATATTCCACCCCTATATATTCCTGCTTTAAATTTATTATCATCACTTAATGATTTAAATATTATAATACCAGTTTTTTGCGGTGCATGACAGCTTATGTTCGCTTCATTAACATTAAATAATGAACAGTCTGCATTATATCTGCCATACTGCCCTTTTAAATGAGCATTCATTTCATGTCTATTAGGAAAAAGCACAATATCTACTGGATATTTTGAAAAAAATTCAATATCTATAATTAAATTATCATTTGCTTCTCTTGATAAATCAAATGCCCATACCTGACCATTTCTTAACATTATATCTTTATACGCCAATGGTTTAGAGTGTAAATCAGTTTTAATTGTATTATACATATCAAAATTATTTATTCCACATGCATAGCTGTAATATTTACTGCCGTCCTTTTTTATATATGTAGAAATACCGCTGTGTAAAAGTAATGAAGAGTATAAAAGAGTAATATCAAGATATGTGCCCTGTCTGTTTCTAAATGCATTTAAAGGGTTTGGTATGGATAAATTATTTGTTACATTATCTATAATAAAACTTGAACGGACATATTTATATATTTCTAATACCTGACATGCTTTATCTTCATTTAAGCATGATGAAGTAATTTTATGAGTAAATGTTTTAAGATTAAAATCATTTGTGATTAAATAATCATTAATATGATGAATTTTTTCAGCTTTTTTTATTTGATTATTAGTAATAAAATCAAAAGTATCAATATCTATTACAAACATATAGAGAAAACCAATAAATAAAAAAACAGCAGCTGTTATATATATACCACCTTTTAACATTAAAAAATCCTCTATATTTTATGACTGTATTGTATTAACATATAAATTTATGAAAAATCAATGAAATTATTAAATATTAAACTTGTTTTTTTATTTTATTTGGATTAAAAATATAATCTGTCTTTTTTTGTGGAGGATAAATGTCAAAAATTGCAGTTATAACAAAAAACTTTCCAAGACATTTTGATTTTATTGTATCGTTAATGGAAACTGGATACTTAAAGTGTGCAGCTATGGTTATAGATGAAGATAATACAAGCAGTATTATAGATAAACTAAATCAATATTATATTAATTCTGAGCATAAGTTTTTTGGCAATAAGTTTAATAATATTTCAAGAATAAAAACATTGACATTTAATGAAAATAATATAAACAGTGAAAAACTACCAGACTTTATTAACAGCACTGGTGCAGATTTAACTATTATTTATGATGTAAATAATATTAATAATAATACTTTATCTTTAATAAAAAGTGATATTTGGAAACTGACATTTGGATATACTCAGTATTATAAAGGATACTACTGCAATATACATGCAGCATTAAACAATAAGGCACAGTCTATATGTTCATCTTTAATTGAATTTAAAGATAATTCATATAACGGCAGGATAATCCACCAGACACCTGCAAATTACAGGCAGGAAGATACTATTACTGATGCAGAATATAGAAGCCTTAGAAAAATGATATTTGATATGGAAAAAATTATAGAATTGTATAATAATAATGCAGTAAAATATTATGAAAATTCAGGCGGCAGATTTTACAACTATGATGATTTAAAAGAAAATGATATTGAGAAATTAATTCAAGAAAAAGATTTTCTTGTAAAAAATACTTGTGACAATGAAAGTATAAATTTTATAAAACAACTATAATTTAATGGAGCAGAAATGGAGCAGCACAGACTAGAAAAATGTAACAAACTTAGAGAAATGGGGTTAAATCCTTATGTAAATTCTCATATTATTACATCTACTATTGCTAATATTTTAGAAAAATACAGCAGCAGCGAAACAGAACTTCCAGAAAGTGAAGAATTTAGTGCAGCAGGAAGAATTCTTGCAAAAAGGGAGTTTGGTAAAACAGCATTTTTAACTATCAGAGATAGAAGCGGTATAATACAAGTATATATTAAAAAAGCACTTTTATCAGAAGAAGAATTTGAAGTATATACATTAACTGATATTGGTGATTTTATAGGGGTAAAAGGCACTCTTTTCCGCACAAAAACAGGTGAATTGACTATAAGAGCATTTCATTACAGACTTTTAACTAAAACATTAAGAGATTTACCAGAAAAATTTCACGGATTAAAAGATGTAGAAACAAGATACAGACAGCGTTATTTAGATTTAATTGTTAATAATGATGTAAAAGAAGTATTTATCAAAAGAAGCCAGATAATAAAAGAAATTCGTGATTTTTTTACAAGCTGTGGCTTTGTAGAAGTAGAAACTCCAATGATGCACTCACTTGTTGGCGGTGCTGCTGCAAAACCATTTATTACTCATCATAATGCACTTGATATGCAGCTATATCTTCGTATTGCACCAGAACTTTATTTAAAAAGACTTGTAGTTGGTGGTATAGAAAGAGTTTTTGAATTAAACAGAAATTTTAGAAATGAAGGGGTTGATACAAAACACAACCCAGAATTTACTATGATAGAATGGTATATGGCTTATGCTGACTATCATACATTAATGGATATGATTGAAGAGCTTGTTACAACTATATCCCAAAAAATCAATAATACTTTACAAATACAGTTTGGTGATTTAAATATTGACCTGCAGCGTCCATGGGCAAGACTTACAATGGCAGAAGCTATTGAAAAATATGGCAATATTTCTCAAGATGAAATTGCTGACTATGAAAAAGCAAAAGCAGCAGCGGAAAAACTCCATATTCAAGTTGATTCTTCATGGGGACATGGCAAAATTATTTCTGAAATATTTGAAATAACTGCAGAAGAAAAACTTATTAACCCTGCTTTTATTATTGATTATCCAAAAGAAATATCACCTCTTTCAAAATCAAAAGAATCAAATCCAGAATTAACTGACAGATTTGAACTTTTTATTGCTGGTATGGAGCTTTCTAATGGATTTAATGAGCTTAATGACCCTGTTGACCAAGAAGAGCGTTTCCAAAAACAAGTGGATTCTCGTAATGCTGGAGATGAAGAAGCCTGCATGATGGATGAAGATTATATTCGTGCATTAGAATATGGTCTGCCGCCAACTGCTGGTGCTGGTATGGGTATAGACAGACTTGTTATGCTTTTAACAAATCAAGTATCTATCCGAGATGTATTACTTTTCCCTTATATGAGAAGTGAAGACTAATATTATATAATATAGAGCCTGCTTTTTCACAGGCTCTTTCAATTTTTTAAATATTATATTGTTATAATTAATTCTTTAAATAATTTATAACTTTTTAAAAAACTGCCTGTAACATTTTCTATATGATAAGCAAATAAATCTAATACAGATAATTCATCATACTTATTCATCTTTATATTTTTATATAATTCTTGGTTAGAAAAAGCTCGCAATATTGTATTAACATAACTTTCTGTAAAAAATGAATTTTCTGGAGCACATTTATGACAGAAATAAAGTCCATTATTTAATGCACCCTGCTCTAATATTTTTGCACCACAGCTGCTGCATACATTAAAATTAAACATATACCCTGTATTTTTCATAAGTGCATATATACTGAATAGATTTATTTTACTGTAATCTGAAGTTTTATATTTTTTTAAAATAGTCCAAATAACAGTATCTGACTGTTCAAGCTCATAAAATTTATCAAAAATATCAAAATACAGGCTTAAACGCAGAGAAATAGCTGGTATTGAAGCATACTCCATATAAGTTGTATCTGGGCGAAAATTATAAAACTTATTTAACTCTGATGTATCTTTTTTCAAAAAATCAATTTCACCAGGGATAAAAGTCTGCACTCCACCTTTGCTTGAATATGCTTTTGGCATAAAAAGTTTTATTCTGCCATAACCATAAGTATAAGCAGAAGCTATTGCAGAATTATCTGCATATTTACTGATTTTATAAATAATACCTTCTGATAAAACTCTTTCCATATTACATTATCATAAGCAGTATCATAGATATTAAAAAGTAGATTGTAAGCCCTGTAATATCATTTAAAGCTGTAATAAATGGTGCTGATGCAATAGCTGGGTCAAATTTTAGTTTCATTAAGGTAATAGGCACCATAGAGCCTGTTAAAGATGCAAAAAGCATGGCAGAAAATATAGCAACACCAACAATTATTCCAAGCTGAGCATCTCCTTCCCATAATGGTGCAACTATTCCTAAAAGCAGACCTATAACTATACCCATTAAAGCACCAACAGTTAATTCTTTTAAAATTACCCTGCTCCATTTACTTGTATCTATTTTTCCTAATGCAGCACCTTGGATGATAACCGTAGCAGACTGGCTGCCAACATTACCACCCATTGCCATAACTATAGGCATAAAAGTAACTAATATTGCAAAATCTGTAATTTTACCTTGAAAAAATGTTACTACAAGCCCTGCAATTATTTCACCAATAAATGTAATTAAAAGCCATGGTAGACGAGTGCTTGCAACTTTATATGGGCTTTTATCAAACATCATATCATTTTGTGTTAAACCTGCCATAGCATAAATATCTTCTGAGGCTTGGTCTTTAATAATATCTATAACATCGTCAATAGTGATTATACCGCATAGTTTATGCTGTTCATCTACAACAGGAAGAGCTAAAAAGTCATATTTTTCAACTAAATCTGCCACATATTCCTGATTATCTGTAACAGAAACTGATATAACATCTCTTATCATTATGTCTGATAATTTTTTTTCAGGCGGGTTAAGTATAAGCTGCCTTAATGAAAGAACACCTGTAAGTCTGTTTTCTCCATCTACAACATAAAGATAAAAAACCATTTCTAAATCTTCTGCTTTATGTAAAAGTTTAGTAGCATCTTTAACAGAAGTATCCATATGCAAAGCAAAGGCAGATGTATTCATCATTGAGCCTGCACTGTCTTCTGGATAGTTTAGAAGTTCTTCCACATCTATTAATTCATCTTTTGATATATACTGCAGTAAACTATACTGTTTCTCTTTTGATATAATACGAAGTACATAAGATGCATCATCACTATCCATTTCAGAAAGTAATGTCGCAGCTTCCTGTGGACTTAATTCTTCTATAATATTAACTATATCCACATCCTGCATTTCAAGAATAATCTTTGCTATTTTTGAACGGTCTTCAATAAAAGACCATATTTTTTTCCTGTCTAAATCTGATAAGTTAGTAATAATTAATGCTAAATCTGCAGGATGAAGTTTATTAAGGAGTTTTTCTAAAGGAACTTTTGCATTACGGCGTATAAGTTTTTTTACATTTTCTAATTTGATACGCTCTTTTGAATCTAACATTTCATACTCCTTATTTTTAGTTTCAAACATATATATCACAACTAAAAATTTTTTTCAATGATACAATATAATATTATTTCTTTAAAAACACTAATATTCTTATTATTTACTTGCCTTATTTAAAAATAAGACTATAATAATCTTATTAGTATGGTTATATTAAACCGTAAATAATAAGGAGGATTTTATGAACAAAAGCATTATGAAGTTTACATTTGCTGTTTTGCTGATTGCAGCTTCATCAAATGTAGCAATGGCACAAGAAAACGAAGATGGCCGAAGATATGGCAATTTCTGTTCTTCATGCCATGGAACAGCTGGGGCTGCAGTAAGTGATGCTATTCCATCAATTGGTGGACAACACAAAGACTTTCTTATATCATCTATGATGGATATGAAACCAGCAATAGTGGATGGAAAAGAACAGGCACCAAAAAGATACTCTACACTTATGCAGATATTTTTCAAAGGCTATTCTGAAGATGAAATCAAAGCAATGGCTGACTGGTATTCCAGCAGACCATGGGTTCCTACTAACTACCCTTTAAATCAAGAACTTGTTAATAAAGGCAAAGCAAGTGCAAACTTATCAACATGCACAGAATGTCATACAACAAATGGTAATAAACCTGATGATACTGGTATTCCTAGAATTGATGGTCAAAATCCTACATACTTATATCATGCATTACTTGAATATAAAAACGACAAAAGAAATGCAGAAGGCAGAGCTCCTGAAATGGATGTTGTAAAAGATATTAGTGATGAAGAATTAAGAGCATTAGCTGAATATTTTTCTTCACTTAAATAATTGAGGTGCTTATATGAAAAAACTTTCAAGAAGAAATTTTGTTAAAACAACAGTTATCTCTGCAGCTTCTTTATCTATATTAGGACTGTCTGGCTGCAAAAAATCAACTGAAACTGCTGCAACACCTGCTGAAACCACAAAATCTGCAGAAGCTGCTTCTACTACTGCACCTAAAAAAGCAGGCATTACTGTCGTTATTGCTGGCGGTGGTTATGGTGGTGCTACTGCTGCTAAATATTTAAAATTATTAAACCCTTCTATAAATGTTATTCTTATAGATAGGAATGATAAACATGTATCTTGTGCCATGAGTAACGAAGTTATTTTTGGTTTAAGAGATATTACAGAAATTACTATGCCTTTAACAAAACTGGCAGAAAAATATGGAATAGAATTTAAACAGGCAGAAGTTACAGGACTTGATAGCGATAAAAAAATATTAAAAACAAGTGCAGGCGACTTTGCCTATGATAAATTAATTGTTTCCCCTGGTATCAGTATGGATTATGACCCTGCTCTTAATTTTACTGAAGAAAGACAAAAAGAAATGCCACATGCTTGGATTGCTGGTCCACAGACATTACAGCTTAAAAATATGGTAAGCAAAATAAATGCTGGGGATACTATAATTTTTAGAACACCTCTTGCTTTATACCGCTGTCCACCTGGACCTTATGAAAGAGCATGTTTATTTGGAAATGAAGCTCTTAAAAAAGGTGCAAAAGTTGTAGTGCTTGACCCTAACCCACAAATAATGAGCAAAAAACCATTATTTGAAGCAGCTTTTAATAACCTTTATAAAGATGTATTAACATATCATTCCGATGTTGAAGTTACTGGTATAGATTATGATAAAAAAATTATTAAAACTAATAAAGGTGATTTTCAAGGGACATTAATTAACTTTGTTCCTAACCAAAAAGCAGGAGAACTTGTATTTACTCTTGGACTTGTGGAATCAGGTAAAAAATGGGCAAGTGTTGATGCTAAATCTTTTGAATCAACATTAATTAAAGATGTATATGTTATTGGTGATGCAATTGATTCTGCAACTGTTACAGAAATGCCAAAATCAGGAACTATCGCAAATGCTACAGCTAAAGTTGTTGCTGAAAACTTAGTGCGTATTTTTGCAGGTAAAGAGCCTTATGTTCCACTTGTTGGTAATACATGCTACAGCCTTGTAAGCGAAAATGAAGGTATATGGATAGCTACATTGTATGAATATGATGCAGCTAAAAATAAAATTGTTACAAGAAATGGTGCAAATGGTATACCAAAAGCAGCATCAGTTGAAAATAAAATAAATGGTCACAGCTGGGGTAATAATATACTCTCTGATACATTTATGTAAAATATTACTTATAACAAATATTCGTAATAAAATAAATGAGCGGGCTTAAAAAACCCGCTCTTTAATTATTAAAATTTAAAAGTCATGATATTAATTTTATTAAATATTTACTTAAATCATATTATAAAAAATAATTTTTAAATTTTATAAAAGTAATAAATGACAAAACATATAATTTGTGATATATTATTTTATATTTTTTCAAGGTATAATATGGAAAAGAAATTAAATGATAATTTAAATGATAATGTATCTAACTTAGATGATGAAATATTAAATTTAAATATTGACCATGTAACAGAACTTAATGACAATGCAACAGAAGATGCTATGCAGCAGTATTTTAAAAATATTTCTGCATATAAACCATATACACATGAAGAAGAAATGGAGCTTGGATATAAAATACAACAGGGAGATAAAGAAGCATTAAAAAATCTTATTCTTGCTAATTTAAAATTTGTAGTATCCATTGCAAATAAATATAAAAATCAAGATATTCCTTTGCTTGATTTAATTAATCAAGGTAATATTGGTCTGTTAGAGGCAGCAAAACGATATGACCCATCAAAAGGCACAAAATTTATTACCTATGCTGTATGGTGGATTAAACAGGCAATAATTCAGGCTGTTAATGAGCAAGGCAGTGCTGTGAAAATGCCAGTTAAACATACTGCTTATCTTTATAAAATTAACTCTGCAACAGAAAAACTTACAAAAGACCTTGGAAAAGTTCCATCTATTGAAGAAATTTCTAAAGCTACAGATATTCCAATGGAAGAAATTGAAGAAGTATTAATGGCTTCTAAATCATATCTTTCTCTTGATAATTATATAGGCAATAGTGAAGATAAAACATTTCTTGACTCTATAGAAGATGAAGATTCTAATGTAGAAAAAGTTATTATTGCAAAAGCATTAAAATCATCAATTGATGAAATAATCTCAAGTCTTGACCCTCGTGAATCAGAAATTATTATTAAAAGATATGGGTTTGATGGCGGACAGCCTCAAACATTAGAAGAACTGGGTGAAAGTATGGGAGTGTCAAGAGAGCGTGTAAGACAGCTTGAAAACAGAGCATTAGAAAAGTTAAAAAAGAAAGCTCTCAAAAAAAAGTTAAATGACTATCTAAACTAAATAAAGACTTTATAAATAAACAAGTGCACTGCTAAAATTGATAAATGAGCTTGTTAAAGAAAATAAAGATTTGATTTTTAAGCAAAGTATATAAAAAGTAAGATAATTTAAATATGTTACGCACTCCTGCAATATAGATAATTTAGATTTTTGCCTTATAAATTCAGGCTCAAAATGACTTATACTATGAAAACTGAAGGTCATACTGAGCTTGACTTAATGGTTTTTTATACATCATTTTATGGGAAAATATATAAAAACATTATAAAAAAAGCTGGAAAGTAAAAAAACTATCCAGCTTTATATAAAAATTATAAATATATATAACTATTTAGCATATTCTATAGCTCTAGATTCCCTGATAACCATAACTTTTATCTGCCCAGGATAAGTTAATTCTTCTTCTACTTTCTTAGAAATATCTTTGGAAAGAACAACTAATCCATCATCATTTACTTTATCAGGCTCTACAATAATTCTAACTTCTCTTCCTGCCTGAATAGCAAATGATTTTGCAACACCTTCAAAAGAAGATGCAACTTCTTCAAGCTGTTCAAGTCGTTTAATATAGCTTTCTAATACTTCTCGTCTTGCACCAGGGCGTGAGGCAGATATAGCATCACTTGCCTGAACAAGTATGGCTTCAATACATTTAAATTCTTCTTCACCATGGTGGCTGGCAATAGCATTAATTATACGCCAGTCTTCTTTATTTTTCTTAGCTACTTCCACACCAATTGTTGTATGCGAACCTTCTGCTTCATAATCTATTGCTTTACCAATATCGTGTAACAGCCCTGCTCTTTTAGCAATTTTTGGATCAAGTCCAAGTTCTGCTGCCATAATACCTGCAATAGTTGCAACTTCTATTGAATGACCTAATACATTTTGACCATAACTTGTTCTGTATTTTAACCTGCCAATAAGTTTTAATATTTCATGGCTTATATTGTGAATACCTAAGTTAAATACAGTTTCTTCTCCAAGTTCTAAAATATGTTTATCCATTTCCTGCCTGCTTTTTTGGTGCAGTTCTTCAATTCTTGCAGGATGAATTCTGCCATCAGTAATTAATTTTTCTAATGTTAATTTAGCAGTTTCTCTGCGAAATGGATCATAGCTTGATAAAATAACGGCTTCTGGCGTATCATCAACAATAATATCAACACCAGTAATAGTTTCAAATGTTCTAATATTTCTGCCTTCCCTGCCTATAATACGACCTTTCATTTCATCATTTGGCAGGTTTACTAATGTAACAGTAATATCATTTGTAAATTCAGAAGCACAGCGTTGAATAGCAGTAGAAATTATACTTCTTGCTCTTTTTTCAGATTCATTTTTCGCTTCTTCTTCTAACTCTCTTATAGTTCTTGCAGAATCTTTTTTAGCTTCGTCAACCATTTGTTCTATAAGCATTTTTTTTGCTTCTTCGCCAGTCATGCAGGCAACACGCTCTACTTCTTTAATTAAACTTTGTTTAATTTCTTCATTTTTAGCTTTAATAACATCAATATCTTTCATACGCCTGTCATATTCCTGATCTCTTTTAACAAGCTGTTCTTCTTTGCGTAAAGCTGATTCCATTTTCTTTTCTAAGGTTTCTTCTCTGGCTTCAAGTTTACGCTCAATATGGCTGATATCTTTTTTCTTTTCTTTTATTTCTTTTTCTAAATCCTGTCGTCCTTTAAAAATAATTTCTTTGGATTCCAATTTTGCTTCTTTTATAATTTCTTCGCCCTCTTTTTTAGCTTTTGAAATTATATCTTCTGCTGTATTGTTTAATTTTTTATTTTCTTCTTCTTTCATTTTTTTAGCAACTAAATATCCAGCTGCAAGACCTGCCAATACACAAACAAGCCCAACTATAATATAATAGCTCATTACACCCTCCTGATAATAATACGATTTTCTGTAAATATTTCATCTACAGCTTTATCAAAGTTTTCTGTTTTAATTTTGTCTATAATTTGAAATTCATAGGCAAAAGCTGATTTAATAATAGTATTCTCTACTGCTAAATACCTGTCGTAATAACCACCACCATATCCTATGCGATTACATTTTTCATCAAAGGCTATACCAGGAATACACATAATATCTGGCAAACTATCAAGCTCCTTTCCTGCTGGCTCATTAATACCAAACTTACCAGCCTTTAATTTATCAAAGCCTTCAAACTGCTTAAATATCATATATTTATCATATACTACTGGCAAATATATTTCTTTACCTTCAACAAAAAGCCTGTCTATAAGCGGAATAGTATTTACCTCATTTTCTATAGGATAATATAATAAGAAAATGTTTAAACAAGAATACTTTTTATAAAAAGCATTAGTTATCTTTAATGATTTAGTTTTCAAATCATTAACATCATAATTATTTCTTAAAACTTTTATTTTATTACGAATATCTTGTTTATTCATAATCTTTAAAATTATTCCACAGATTATGTAATCTTTCTTTAATCTTCTGCTCAAAGCCAAAATTAGATGGTTTATAAAACAAAAGATTATCACTTATATAGCGTTGTTTAATAAAATTACCATAATCAAAAGGATACTTATACCCTTTTGGTTTTTGCCTTATATTCTCTGGCACAACAGGGTCATGGTCTTTAAGATAATCCATAACCTGATGATACCCATTATAGCTTCTATTACTTTTAGGACATGAGGCAAGAAAAGTAACTGCATGAGCTAGTATAATATACCCTTCAGGAACTCCCACATTCATAAAAGAATTATAACAGGCACTAACAAAAATCTGCCCATCTGGAAAAGCGTTACCTACATCTTCTGAAGCAGAAATCATTAATCTTCTAAATACTGCTTCAGGAGCTGCCCCATTTTTAATTAGTTTAAAACACCATAATAATGCTGCATCTGGGTCACTGCCTCTGATACTTTTTATCATAGCAGATAAAATATCATAAAATTCGTCATCTGAAAATTGATTAACAGGCATAATATTTTCCATTTCTTTTGTAGAAAGATAAAGGGTATTATCCTGTCTGTTTCCTGTTAATGCAGATATTTCAAGAAGATTTAAAAACCTTCTGCAATCTCCTTGAGCTAAAGAAATAATATGCTTTAAGGCTCCATTTTCTACTATTTCAGAAACATTTTGCATACTTTTTATGTGTTTGCAGGCTTTAATAAACAGCCTTTCAAATGCTTCATCACTTACAGCTTTAAATTTAAACATAATACTTCTTGAACGCAAAGCAGGAACTAAATTGAAATACGGATTTTCTGCAGAAGCACCTATCAGTTTGATTTTTCTGTCATCAATTAATTTTAACAGAATATCTTGCTGAGATTTATTGTATCTATGAATTTCATCTATAAAAACTATTATATTTTTTTCATATACTGCCTGTTCAGCTAATTTCTTTAAATCAGCTGCACCACTAACAGCAGCATGGATTTTGTATACAGGACAGTCCATTTGTTTACCTGTCACTTCTGCCATACTTGTTTTGCCTGTTCCTGGTGGACCAACAAACATAATAGAATCAAAAGATGCGCTTTCTATTAACGATATTAATAATACATCAGGACTTGTTAAATGCTCCTGACCAACTATATCATCAAATGAATGCGGACGCATTGCATCAGCTAAATTCATTAAAATATTATCCGATAAAATCTATAAAAATCCGTGTTTTAGTCAAACAACGAAATTATTTTATAACCCCCGCATATGCCGTTCACAACTGACACTGTAGCCTGTTACAAACAGGCGCCGTTCTGTGCTGCTTTAGGCTTTCGGATACAAGTCCGACCTGCACACCACAACATGCATCACGACAATTAATAAAAAAGTGTTGGCTCCAGCATGTCAAAAAGTTTTACAAACACAGCAGGGGATTAGTTATTATTCACTTTTGTAATTAAATCATCTATCTTACTATCAATATTTTCATAATAAGATATAGTTTCTTTTAACTGCTTATTTTCAAGCAGCAATTTATAAGCAACACTAACAGCTGCTTTAACATCAGACCTTAGTTGAGATTTTTTTAAAAATTCATTCATCATATCAGAAAGCTCATTTGCAATATCTTGATAATACTGCTCCTTTCCTTCTGGCACATTAAGAAGCAAATGCTGTCCTAATATTGTTAATTCAAAAGAACTCATATTTCCTCAAACTAAGATTCCAACTTCGCAAGCATAGTTTCTATACGCTTTCTAACAATCTCATTATTTTGTTTTAAAAGACTGTTTTCTGTTTCAATAGTACCTATATGAACTAATAAACTATTATTCTTCTCATACAATAAATCTCTTTCCTGTTTAACAGCATTATATTCTGCAAGCAGCTTATCAAGCTTTTCTTCAAGAATAAGTAATTTATCTTGTATCATCATAAACTAATCTTATCACTATTAAAGTAAAAAGTCAACTATGGTATCGCAAGAATTTTATGTGTTTGAGGAATTATTCTTGCTTCTATATTTTTACTATAATACATATTATATAAGTAATCAATAGTATCTTTTGCTATTATGCTGTCCACAGGCTGAATAATAATATTTTTTATATTATATTTGTTTAACTCCTGTGCTGTATAATCTATAATTTCTTTTGCATTTTCTTTTGGAAGCAGCAGTTTTAAATAATAATCACTATGTTCTAAACTACTTAAAACATCTAATAAAACAGGAAGTTTTTTTAATACTTTTTCAGAATGAGTTTTTATATCAATACTCATAATATCGAAAATATTATCAAGCTCTTGGAAATATTTTGTGATTAATCCACTTGTTTCTAAAAATAGCTTTGCCTTTGACTTGTTTTTTAAAAGATATGCCAGCTTTTTTACAAAGTCATAATGTATTAACGGCTCGCCGCCAGTAATAGAATAACTGTGAAAATTATCCCCCACTCCAAATTCTTTTAAAACAATTTCTGATAATTCTTCTGCAGATACTGGATTATTATATTGTTTATTATTTATTTTAAAATACTCTTTATCCTGTATATCAGTATCACAATAAGGACAGCTAAAAGGACATTGTGAAAGCCTGATAAAAACTTGAGCTGTTCCAATATATTTTCCTTCACCCTGTGTAGAATAAAATACTTCTGATATATTAATTTTCATAGCTACCATCCTATAAATGATTGACAAGTTTATATCAAATGGTATAATTGATATAATAAAAAATTAAAAGTAGATATTATGAGTAATATTGATATTTTAATGGCTTCATATAACTCTGAAAAATATATAGAAAGCCAAATTAATTCTATTTTAAGCCAAACATACAATAATTATCATATATATATTAATGATGACATATCTACTGATAATACATTAAATATATTACAAAATTATAAAAAGCAATATAATAATATTTTTTCCATTAAACAAAATAATGAAAGACTTGGCATTAAAGAAAATTTTTCTGCTTTAATGAATAAATCTAATGCTGATTATATTATGTTTTCTGACCACGATGATGTTTGGTTTAATAATAAAATAGAAATAACATATAATGAAATGACTGCTCTTGAAAAAAAATATTCTTCATCTGTTCCTTTATTAGTATTTACAGACAAACAAGTTACAGATATTAATTTAAATGTAATAAATCCATCACATAATAAAAGTGAAAAACTTAATACAAAAAATATTTCTTTTAGCAGGCTTTTAATGGGAAATGTTGTTTCAGGCTGCACTGTTATGATAAATAAATCATTAAAAAAAATATGCGGTCATATTAATAAAAATGCAATTATGCATGATTACTGGCTTGCTTTAACTGCCGCTTCCTTTGGGCATATCAGTTATATAGATAAACCAACGATGTATTACAGACAGCATGATAATAACACTTTTGGTGCAAAAACATATTCAATGAAATATGCTTTTAAAAAAATAAAAGAAGGCAGAAAAAATATGCAGCAGGCTGTTTTTAACAATATTATTCAGGCAGAAAGTTTTTTAAACCAGTATGAAAACATATTAAACAGTAATAACAAAAAAATATTAAATGAATTTATCAACCTTAAAAATAAAAGAAACTTATATTTTATTAATAGTGTTATAAAAAATAGCTTTTATAAGTCTGGATTTTTAAGAAATACAGGTTTATTTTTTGCGTTTTTATAATTTTTTATTGTAATAAACTAATTTTTTATATATAAAAGATAAAAATATGTATCATTTGGGAGGAATTATGCCATTTTTTCACCTTGATAAAGAGAAATGCAAAAAAGATGGAATATGTTCAGCAGTATGTGTAACAGGAATTATTAAAAATGATGATAATCATTCCCCATATATTAATGAAAAAAATGCTTATAAATGTATTTCCTGCGGTCTGTGCGTAGCTTTCTGCCCACATGAAGCATGTTATGTAGAAAATTTAGACCCTGCACAATTCAGTAAAGTAAATAAAGATACACTTGCTTCATCTGAACAGCTGGATACTTTTATAAAAACAAGAAGAAGTGTGCGTATTTTTAGAAAAAATGCTGTAGATGATGAAACACTTAATAAAATTATGGATAATGTAAGATATGCTCCTTCTGCAAAAAATACACATAATAACAGGTGGATTATTACTAAATCAAGAGAAGAAACTGTTAAACTTGGTGATTTAGTTGTTAAATATATGCAGGAACATATATTAGAAATGCCAGAAGAACATGCACTGCATTATAAACTTTTATGCAGAGCATATCAAAGTGGAAAAGATGTTATTATGAGAGATGCACCGCATATTATTGTTGCAGTTCTTCCAGATAAATATGAATGGAAAGCTGAAGATGGCAGCACAGCACTTGCATATTTTGAGCTTTCTACCCATGCTCACAATATTGGCTGTGTCTGGGCTGGTTATTTTACAAGTGTTGCAAGAGTATATAAACCATTAAGAGATGCTTTAGGTATTAAAGATGATGAATATATTGCTGGTGCACAGCTTTTTGGTAACCCTGTATATAAAACACGCCAGATAACATCAAGAAAACCTAATAATATTAGTTATATATAAAAATTTTAAACCTTATAAATTTTAATTAATTTATAAGGTTTATGTTTACTTTTTAACTATTTTTTCTTTTTTGGAAATGGCAGTCTGTCATATAAAAAATTAAATATATTTGCTAAATATTCACTATCTTCTAAATTATCAGCCACTACCATATCTTTTGCATTTGGATAAGGTTTTTCAAGAATAAATTCATCCATAATAGATGAAAGATTATCAGTATTTTTTAGAAGAAGTCTGTTATCATAAATACCTGCAATATTTTTACCTTCATAATATATAAGATACTCACCCATCATAGATTTATATGTTATATTATCTAAATTTGATAAACAGTCTAAAATAAAATTAAGATATTCTTTTGATGAAGACATAAAATCTCTCTAATTTAATTTTTTTCTTAAATATAAAGCTGCAAGACCAATATATAACACACTTAATATAAATAATGCAAATACAGGGTCTTGAAGCCTGTCAAAATAAAGACCTTTTAAAAATACACCTACAATTATATCAAGATAATACCGCATTGGGTTAATATATGTTACCCACTGTATTACTTCTGGCATATTTACTATTGGAAATGCAAAGCCAGAAAGAAGTATTACTGGGAATATTATCATAAACATACTCATTGTTGCCTGCTGCTGAGTAGCACTGATTGCAGAAATTAAAAGACCAATACCTAATGTACACATTATATATAAAACTGATGCAAAAAGCAGCAGTGAAAAACTGCCTGTTACTTTTATACCAAACCAAAATACAGAAATAGCAATGATTAATAATACATCAATAAAACTCACTATAGCAAATGGTATACTTTTACCTATAATAAACTCCCATGCAGTTATAGGGCTTACTGTAAGCTGCTCTAATGTGCCAGATTCCTTTTCCTGCACTATAGCCATACCTGAAAGCATTACTGTAACAATAATTAAAAGCATAGCAAGCATAGATGGCACAAAGAAATTTTTACTTTCAAAATTATTATTAAACCATGTTCTATACTCTACATCTACTCCCATACTGTTTTTATAACCAGTTTTACTTTCAATATATTCTGTATTATATTTTGTAATAAGGTTCACAATATATCCTGAAGCCATACCTGCATTAACAGAGTTGGTAGCATCTAAAATCACCTGCACAGGTGCTGTTTTGTCATTTTTAAGCTGCACAGAAAATCCTTTTGGAATAACTATTATCATTAATGCTTTGCCACCAAGCACAAGTTCTTCTGCCTGATGCATATTAGCAGCTGAAACTGGTGTAAATATATTGCTTGAAAAAAAAGAATCAATAAATTCATTACTTTCTATAGAATTATCCATATTAACAACTGCTGTTTTTACTTCCTTCAAATCCATATTAACTGCATAACCAAGTAAAACAGCCTGTATTATTGGCACAGCAATAATTATTATACGCATTTTTTTATCGCGAATAAGGTAAATAAACTCTTTATAAAGCATCGCTATTAATCGGTTCATTATATTTTTCATAATTATGCTCTCAATTTAAATAACAGTCTGCACAGCACAAGCAGTATGACAGAATAAAATATTAAAAAGCCTGCATTAACATATAAATATTCTATTCCAACACCTTTTAAATAAAGTCCCCTTAAAATATCTACAAAATATCTTGCTGGGAAAAGATATGTTATCCATTGAATAACTACAGGCATATTATTAATATCAAAAACAAATCCTGAAAGTAAAAATGCTGGAAGCATTGTTGTTGTTGTTGTTACCTGACTTGATGCTAACTGGCTTTTCATAACAATACTTACAAAAATACCAAAAGAAAGCATACACATTAAAAATATTGTTGCAAATAAAAATACTAATAATGTATTTCCCATTAAAGGAACATGGAAAAGAAACTCTCCCATAAATATATATATAATAACATCTATTAAGCCTATTAAAAAATAAGTTAAAAGTTTCCCTGTTATTACTTCCCCTTCTGTAACAGGTGTAGGGATAAGCTGCTCCATTGTGCCTGTTTCCCATTCACGAGAAATAGTTAAAGATGTTAAAAAACCAGCAACAACTGACATAATAATAGCAACTAGACCAGGAAAAAGATAGTTTACACTTCTCATATCTTCATTAAACCAGTATCTAATCTCAGGAATAACTTTTCCAAAAGAAACATTTATCTGATTATTTCTTAAAATATATTCTATAAATGACTTATTATACTGAGCAGTAATACCTGCCACATAATTCATAATGGATGACGCTGTTGTAATATCACTGCCATCAATAATTACCTGAACTTTTGTATTATAATTTGTATTCAGCTCTTTTTCAAAATCACTTTTAATTACAAGTATCATTTTGATTTTATTTGTATCAAGCAGATATTCTGCTTCTTTGTAAGTAGATAAATGATAGTTCACATTAAATGCACTGGTTGCATTAAAATTTGCAGTATATTCTCTGCTTTTTTCACTGTTAGAAAAATCAAGAACACCTATACTTACATTTTCCACATCAAGCTTTAACGCATATCCAAAAAGTATAAGAAGTATGACAGGCACAAGGATTATAACCATAAGACTTCTAATATCACGGAACAGATGAATAAATTCTTTATAGCTGATAGCTTTTATTCTTCTTATACTCATTAGTTTTGACCTCTTGCAAAGCTAACAAACACATCTTCTAATACAGCTTCTGCCTGTTCAACAATATAGCCTTTATAGCCATTTTTATCTAAATATTTCATTATATCATCAGGTGTTAAATTAGATGATAAAATACGAATAGAATCAGAAAGCAGCCCAACATCAAAAACATTTTCCATTCTTAGTATAGCTTGAGCTACATCATATAACCCAAACCCTTTAATTTTATAAACATTCCATATCATTTTAGTTGTTTTAAGCTCTTCTGGTGTGCCTATTTCTTTTAATGTTCCAGAACTAATCATTGCTATTCTATCACAATATTCGGCTTCATCCATATAGTGAGTTGTTACAAATATTGTAACACCAATTGATGCAAAATTATAAATTAAATCCCAAAAATTGCGTCTTGATACAGGGTCAACACCTGATGTAGGTTCATCCAGAAAAATAATCTGTGGTTTATGAATAATAGCACATGCTAAAGAAAGCCTTTGCTTTATACCAGATGAAAGACTTTTAGTTTTCACATGCTCATAGCCATTTAATTTTACCTGCTCAACAGCTTCATTTACTGCATCATTTATATTTTTACCTGCAACAGAATATAATTTTGCAAAAAATTTCATATTTTCATAAACTGTAAGCTCACCATATAAAGAAAATTTTTGACTCATATAGCCAATATTCTGCCTGACCATTCCGGGATTTTTTAAAACATCATATCCTGCAATAATGCCTGTGCCTGATGTGGGCGGTAAAATACCGCATAACATTCTAATAGTAGTAGACTTACCTGCACCATTTGCACCTAAAAAACCAAAAATTTCACCTTTATTCACATCAAAAGTAACATCTGATACAGCAGTAAAATCACCAAATTTTTTTGTTAGATTTTTAACAGAAACAGCAATATTATCCATTTATATCACCTTTATATGTAAGGTATGTAAAAATGTCTTCTAACGAAGGATATATTACTGATATTTCATAATTGTTATTTAATAATGTTTTAAGACTTTCTGCATAATTTCTGCCCTTTGGAGCATGTATATGTAAAGCTGAGCCAAAAGACCATATTTGACCATATTTTGCAGGTATCATATCTATTATGTTGCGGACTGTTTCCCCTTTTATTTCTATAACATCAATTTCAGGAAGTGACTGAAGATATTCTAAATGACCGCCTGCAATAACACATCCTTTATTCATTAAGTTAATAGTATTGCATCTTTCTGCCTCGTCAAGATAACTTGTAGCATATACAATAGCTGTGCCGTCTGAAGCAAACCTGTTTAATATCTGCCAGAATTCTCTGCGAGATACAGGGTCTACACCATTTGTAGGCTCATCTAAAATTAATACTTTTGGTTCATGGATTAAGGCACAGCACAATGCAAGCTTCTGTTTCATACCACCTGAAAGCCTGCCTGCAAGCCTTGAACGAAACTGATACATTCCACTTGCTGTTAAAAGCATTTTTTTTCTATCATCTATTTCCGATTTAGGAACACCCTGCAAATCTGCAAAGAAATTAATATTTTCTTCTACACTCATATCAATATACAAACCAAATTTCTGGCTCATATAACCAATACTTTTTCTTGCTCCGCGGTAATCAGTTAAGGCATTTACACCATTAATGAATAATGTGCCACTGTCAGGAAGTGAGACAGTAGATAATATACGCATAGCTGTAGTTTTGCCTGCACCATCAGGACCTACAATACCAGAAATTTCTCCCTGCTTAACTGATAGAGAAAAATCTACTAACGCATGGTTATCTCCAAAAGATTTTGATAAGTTTTCAGAAATAATCAATTCTGATTTAGGCATTAGATTATTCCTCTAAAAATGCATCTGCTGGAATACCTGGTTTTAAGATACCTTTTGTATCTGCAATTTCTATTTTAACTTTATAAACAAGTTTTACTCTTTCTTCTGTAGTATAAATCTGTTTTGGAGTAAACTCTGCTTTATCAGAAATGAAAACAACTTTGCCTTCAAATTTTTCATTTGGCATACTGTCAATTTTTATTATCATTTTTTGACCTAATTTAACAGTGTCAGTTTTTGTTTCAGGAAGATATGTTCTAAGCCACAGTTTATTTGGATCTCCAATAGAAAATACAGGTGCTCCTGCTGCAATAACTTCCCCTTCTTCTTTATAAGCAGCTAAAATTATACCATCTAATGGTGAATTAAGTTTAGTATATGATAACTGATAATTAGCCAACTCTCTGTTTGCAGAAGCAGCATCTAACTGAGCCTGAGTTTTCTCTAATAAATTATTATTAGTTGTGCCTGATTTTTTTAAAGTGGCTTTTAATTCTTCTAATCCCCATTTAGCTGCTTCTTCATTAGCTTGTGCCATTTTTTGCTGTGTTAAATATGTTTCATTATTTAATTCTGCAAGAAGCTGGTCTTTTTTAACAGACATACCTTCTGAAAAATATCGGTGAGAAATAGTGCCAGATACTTTAAAAGCAACATCAACCTGTGTCATCTGTATTTCGCCAGAAAGTTTAAAAACACTATCAGCTTTTTTATATAAATATCTATATCCAGCAAAAAATCCTATTGCCAATACTGCAATAACAATAAGTAAAATAATCACTTTTTTCATAATTCACCTAAACATAAAATATATTATTATTACTAAATACTATATATTTCAACCTTTATTATAAATAGAATTATATTATTTGTCAAATATATATTTATTAATCAGACAAAATTTGTTTCCCATTAAAATCAGTAATTAATGCTTCAATTTCATCTATTGTATCACAGCTTAATAATATATTTACAAAACTTTTACAGTCATCAGCACTAAAAGTTGAAAGCATTTTTCTTATCATATAAGAAGAGCGAGGATTCATACTAAATGAGCGGTATCCAAGCCCAATTAATACTGCAATATACCTGCCATCACCTGCCAGTTCTCCGCATATTGATATTGTTTTACCTGATTCAGAAACTTTATCATAAATATTTTTTAAAGTGCAAAGAATTGCAGGATGCACAGGCGAATAAAGGCTGCTTACATCTTCATTATTTCTATCTACACAAATCATATATTGAATCAGGTCATTTGTTCCTACACTAAAAAAATCTGCATATTTAATAAATCTGTCAATTGCAGCAGCAGTAGATGGCACTTCAATCATTATTCCAACAGGTATATTATCCCTGTATGGAATATTCATTTCCTGTAATCGTTTTTTTTCATTTTCAATAATAGATTTTACTTCCAGCAGTTCATCAACTGATGATATCATAGGCAGCAGCAGTCGTATATCACCAGAAGTGCCGGCTCTTAAAACAGCCCTTATTTGTGCAGCAAAAAAATCTCTGTATTTCATACTGTATCTTACAGCTCTAAGACCAAGTGCTGGGTTTTCTTCTATAGAATTTGGCATAAACCTGCTTATTTTATCTCCGCCTAAATCAAAAGTTCTTATTACAAGTGGTTTATTATGTAAAACATGTAGTGCTGTTTTATATATATTATACTGTTCTTCTTCTGATAAAAGTCCATTATTTATATATAAAAATTCAGTTCTGTAAAGCCCTACTCCATTTAATCCATGCACATTAATATAGGTTAATTCATCATTACTGTTAATATTTGCATATAATGAAACTATGCTGCCGTCTTTTGTTTTACAAGTTGTATCATGCTCATATTTTACTGAATATAAGAAATTATCATAGTCATCTTTTTTCTTTTTATATTTTTGTAATGTTGTTTCATCTGGATTAATAGAAACATAACCTAAAAAGCCATCAACAATAACTGTATCACCAGTTTTTATGACTGTATCTGTATGTTTAATATTAGAAACTGCAACGATACCTGATTCTCTTACAATTATACTTTTATGGTTCATTTTATTGCCTGATGAAGAAACAAACCCTTTTACTTTCTTTTTTATCATTGCATCAATATCTGAAACAGTAAAATCATTAAATATTAAAATAGAATTTTCATCTGCTTCTTCAATATTTTCTACAACAATATTTGACATATAACGAACAAGATACATATATATATCTTTTATATCATGCATTCTTGCCTGAAAATACTCATTATCTGAAATGGAAAGCTTATTCATTAAATTATCAGTTATTTTTTTTAAAGCATACTCTGCATTAACTTTTTCTTCTTTAATCATTGATACAGCTTTTCCAATAAATGATTCATCAGTTAAAAGAAGTTTATAAACATCATAAAGCTCTTTATATCTTTTACTTAAAAGCTGCATCTGGTCTAAAAGTTTTGATGTATGAGAAACAGCAGTATACAGTTTTTCTATTTCAGTATCAGTATCCTGTGTTCTATATCCTTTAACACTGATTTTATCACGGCATATAACTAATGCTTTACCAATAGCAATACCATTTGATATTACTGCTCCCTTTTTAATAATCAAGACATTTCTCCAAAACTATTCTCTATTAATTGCTGCAATTCTTCACTGCACTGAGCAGCTTCTTTTCCATAAATATTTATTTCTACTACAGAGTTCTGAGTAATAGATAAAGATATAACATCTATTAAATGCTTTATATTCACTTTATCACCATGAAAAACTATATATGCTTCTGCATCATATTTATTAACAGTTTTTACCAATAATGCAGCAATGCGTGCATGTATTCCTAATTTATTTTTAATAACTGCTTCAAATGTATAGCTCATATTACACTCCAAACAATAACAGCACTCCAAGTATTGTAGTTACAATTATTAATTCAAGTGGTCCTCTCACCCATTTAGAAATTATTATGCCTACAATAAATAATAAAACTAATTTAACAAAATGTATAAATCCTTCGTAATATTGATATTTAATCAAATAAGCTATTACAATTCCTGCCATAAATGTAGTCATTGCATCAAAAACAGTGCTCCACCTGTTAAAGCCTATTTTATTAAATAAAAATATTACATTTGCACCAAATGTATATCCATAATAAAAACCAAGCACTCTAAAAACTATGTTAAATAAATTAAAAACAACAAGGTATAAAATTATTAATAATACAGGATTTACTACTATTGCCCATATTGAAACAAAAAAAGCAAAAGGTCTTAATGAATGCCAAAAAAAAGTATCACCTAATGCTGCCAAAGCTGATGAATAAATTTTATCATAATCCCCTATTTTACTTTTTTCCTGAGTTTCTTTTAATAAAAGACCTAAAATAAAAGTCACTAAATAAGGGTTTGTATTAAAATAATAAAGTGGTGAAGAATCAAAATCTGACGGCAGTTCTGTTTTATTATTTCTAAAAAAATCTTTTAAAAGCCATCTGAAACCAGTTCCCTGCATATTTGTAATATTCCAGTTGCCCTGATAAAACAAACTTTTTAAAAGCGTTGGAAATATAATTAATTTTCTCATATTATCCACCAGCCTGCAGCTATACCTAATGCCAGCAGCAATACTTTATATATTCTATTAATAATCAAAAACCTTAATAAATAACCAGACATAAAAGCAGCTATAATTATCAGAGCAACAACTGGCTTATAAAGATCAGTAAAATAAATCTCAAAATTATTCATAATATTGATAAATATTAAAACAATAATAAGTCCTGCATTATAAACTATAACACCACGAACAAAAGCTAAAAAAATTCCTAAAGCAATCAGTTCATTTTCATTGCCTGCTTTATTATTAACAACACTTTTTTGGACAAGGTATCTGTTTATTTCTCTAAACCATTTATCTGATAAAGTAACAGGATATATTAAAAGAGAAACAATAAAAATGACAGTCAAAATATTAAAAGCATCAGGGCTTACATATCCAATAAGAACAGCAGATGCTCCAGCATAACCTCCAAATGAATCATCATGAACAATAGTTGTCCCAACAGGCACTTCAAGCATGCCAATAAATTCAAATATAAGCCCTATCATCAGTGCTGCATAAATATCATTAAATACTATACCAATAATTCCAGAAACTATAATAGGTCGGGAAATCATTATGTTTAAACCTGCAAACCTGTCTACTGAAATAAACCCTGAAAAAATAATAAGAAATATTATCTGCCAAATAGATATTTCTCCCATACAGCACCTACGCTCTTTTATGATTGGAAAAAATTACAGGCTTTTCCCACGGCACTTTATGGAAGTAAATATCATAATTTTCAGATAAAATTTGTAATTTTTGAAAATCATTTAATGATAAAAATACACTGTCATTAATACAAACCTCATGAGTGATATCTGCAACACAGCCTATATTAAAATATATATTTGATGAAAAAGTTTCTTTTATTTTTAATAAATCATCAACAGAGCCAAGCAAAATTAATGTAAATTTTTTCTTGTTTTTAAGATAAGGTTTCTTCTCACAAAAATCATTTACAGTATATACAGAGAATTTTGAGCCAGAAGGAAGAGTGCTTTGATAAATAGATGCACGAATACTATCATTAGCTATAATATCATTAACAATCATAATATCTTTAATATGCAGATAATTTACCCAGCCCTCTAATACCTGACCATGTATAAATCTATCATCTACTCTGTATATTATATGTTTCATTTTGTATTAAGTAATTCTCCTGCAACTTTTATACTATTTCGTCCAGCTGCTGCTGATTCTTTAGCTATTTGGTCAAGAGTGTTAGAACTATCCATACGCATAGTGAATGCTTTTAAAAGCATTGGCAGATTAACGCCAGATATAACTTCAACCATATCTTTATCTAAATATGCCATTGAGATATTAGAAGGACTTCCTCCAAACATATCTGTAAATACAAGACAGCATTCCATTTTATACTGCTTTAAAATATCCTCTAATTTTAAAGAAGCATCATTCATTGATACTCCACCTTGTATAGATATAACTTCTACTTTATCCTGCCTTCCAATAATCATTTCAGCAGCATGAAGAAGCTCCTCACCAAACATTCCATGTGTTAATATAACAATTACCATATCAAACCCTTTAATCTTTATTTATCAATATCTCTGTGTTTAATCCTTATATTACATGAATTATTAGATAATGCAGCTGCTAAATTTTCAACAACAGTTACAGACCTGTGTTTTCCACCTGTGCAGCCAATAGATATATTAAAATATTTTTTACCCTCTATAACATATAAAGGAATAAGCATATTCACCATATCTGTAAGCTTTTCCATAAATTTATGATAACTTTCATCAGCTTTCACATACTCCTGCACTTCCTCATTTAAGCCTGTCATAGTTCTAAGACCATCGTCAAAATGCGGGTTACGCATAAAACGGACATCAAACATCATATCTGCATCAGTAGGCACACCATTTTTAAACCCAAAAGACTGCAGTGTAACTATAAAATCATTTGCATGTATAGCAAAAATACTGATTATTTCTTTTGTTAAATCATGAATACTTTTATTATCAGTATTTAAAACAATATCAGAAATATCTTTTACATTACCCATCAATGTAATTTCTTTTTTAATAGATTCTGAAACATCACTTCCTAATGGATGTTTGCGTCTTGTTTCTTTATACCTTTTAATTAAAGTTTCACTTGATGCATCCATAAAAATAGATGTTGCATTGTATTTGTCTTTAAGCATCTTAATAAACTGATAAACTAAATTGATATCTTTTGCTCTTGAATCTATAACAAAAGCTACCTTTGTAATACCATTATCTAGACTATAAAAAAGTTCTACTACTTTTTCAAGAATAGGCAGCGGCACATTATCAATAGTATAATATCCTAAATCTTCAAATACTTTTGCAGCATGAGATTTACCTGCACCAGAAAGACCTGTTATGATTATTATGGAAAGGTTATTCATAAAAATTCCTGTAAATCAAGGATTAAATAAATATTATAAAAAGTGTGACTGATTTTCAGCCACACTTATATCATTCATATTATTATGGTTCAATAATACCAACTTTACCGTCGTCTCTTTTATAGACAACATTAATTTCAGAATTTTCTGCATTGCGGAAAACAAAAAAGTTTTTATTCATTAAATCCATCTGCATAATAGCTTCTTCAATATCCATTGGTTTTGCTGGTATTTGTTTAGAAATAACAACAGTTGGTTCTTCTATGGCATGTTCTTCATTATAGTCATAAACACTAAGTTTTAAATCTTCCATAGATTCTCTGTTTTCTATATTTTTACGAGATATAAGTTTTTCTTTATATTTGACAACCTGCCTTTCTATTTTATCAACAGCCATATCAATAGAAGCATACATATCTTCAGATTTTTCTATCCCTTTTAAAAACATTCCTTTTACATTTACAAATATTTCTGCAATATGCATATTTTTTTCAACATTCAGATTAACATGAATATCCATCTTATCATCAAAATATTTTGCTATTCTTTGGATTTTCTTTTCAGAATAATCTCTGATAGCATCTGTAAGAGTAATGTGTTTTGCATTAACTGTAATATTCATAATATTACCTCCTTAGCCTTCTTCTTTGCGACATTGTTGGAATATTCATCTCATCTCTATATTTCGCAACAGTGCGTCTTGCAATTTTTATACCTTTTTCTTCCATTAACTCTACTATTCGCTGGTCGGAAAGACAGACTTCTTTATCTTCTTCGTCAATCAGCTCTTTTATTTTTTGTTTTATAACACCTATTGACATATCGCCATCTTGACTTTCAAGGCTTTTAGAAAAAAATGATTTAAGCTCTATCAAGCCATGTTTTGTCATAGCATACTTACCAGAAGTTACACGGCTGACTGTTGACTCATGAAGCCCTGTAGATTCTGCAATATCTTTTAATTTTAAAGGTTTCAGCATACTTATACCATACTGCAAAAATTCTCCCTGAAAACCTACAATAGATTTGACAACTTTATATATAGCTTTCTGCCTTTTTTGCAGGCTTTCAATTACCCATACAGCATTTTTTACTTTATCCTTAATATAAGTTTTTGCTTCGCTGTCTAAATTACTACCCTGCAGCATTTTTATGTAGTAATTATTAAGCCTTATATTAGGAATACCTTTTTCATTAACTATTATATCAAAACTTTCTTCATTTGGCACTATAAAAACATCTGGTGTAATAAATTTTGTATCACTGCCTGAAAAATTAAGCCCGGGACGCGGGTCAGTTTTTTTAATCAACTGCAGTAAATAATCAAAAGTATCTCTTTCAATACTCATACCTTTTAATATATCATCATATTTAAAAGCTGCAAGTTCTGCAGAATAGCCAGCTAATAATTCTTCAGCTAAATCAACATATACAGCATCACAGTTCATATCTTTGATTTGAACAATAACACATTCCTGCAGGCTGGATGATGCAATACCTGATGGAGTAAAAGTTTTTATTATATCTAAAACTTTTTCAAATAAACTTTCTTCCACACTAAGTTCGCTGCAAGCATCTTTTATATCTATTCTAAAATATCCATCTTCTGAAAGATTACCAATAATATACTCACCAATAAGTCTTTCTTCTTTATCAATAATATTAATATTTAACTGATACATTAAATGCTCATAAAGAGATTCTTTTGCACCAATGACCTGCTCTATATCAAAACTATTTTCATCATTTGTAGATTTATAACTTATATCATCAAGTTTTTCATATCCTATATATTCTTCCCAGTCATCACCAGTAACTTTTTCAACAAGATTATCAAGATTTTTATCTTTATCCTGAGTATCTTCTATATCTTCAGATAAATTATTACTTTCATTATTATCAAAATCATATAAATCATCACTGCCATCATCTTCAACAGCTTCTAATACAGGGTTTTCTTCTAAAATATTAGAAAGCTCCTGCTCAAGCTCCACTATTGGCATTTGCAGAATAGCAAGAGACTGTTTCATTTGTGGTGTAATAAAAACAGTAGTCTGCAGTGTATTTTTTATATCAAGATTCTGATTTAAATTATTCATTAAATAGAAAATCCTTTTCCTAAATATTTATCAATTACATCTTTATTTGAAAGTATATCATTTGGTGAGCCCTGTGTAAGCACACTTCCTTCTGTAATAATATACCCTCTATCAGTTATTTTTAATGTATCACGGACATTATGGTCAGTAATTAAAACACCTATATCTCTGTCTTTTAAAGAATATACCATTTCTTGAATATCTGCAACAGAGATAGGGTCAATACCTGCAAAAGGTTCATCAAGCAGAATAAAATCAGGCTCAGTTGCTAAACATCTGGCAATTTCTACACGCCTTCTCTCACCACCTGATAAAGCATATCCATAACTCTTTGCAACATGATTTAAGTGAAATTCACTTATAAGCACATCTGCTCTTTCTTTCCTGACTTTATTATTATCATAAGTAAATTCTAATGCAGCCATAATATTATCATACACTGTCATTTTTCTAAATACTGATGCTTCCTGTGGAAGATAACCAATACCAGCTTTACATCTTTTATACATTGGAAGTTTAGTAATATCTTCACCATCTAATATGATAGAGCCTTTTTCTGGTTTTAAAAGCCCTACAATCATATAAAATGATGTGCTTTTACCTGCACCATTTGGGCCAAGAAGCCCAACAATTTCACCTTTGCTTATATTTAAAGAAACACTATTTACAACAGTTCTTTTCTTAAAAGATTTTTTAAGGTCTTTTACTTCTAAAGCCACTATTTTTTACCCTCATTTTCAGGTTTAAATATTATTGTTACCCGTTTTTCTGTTCCTTTATCAACTACAATGCGTTCTTCTTCATAATATATAAAAACTTTTTCACCTTCAAGATAATTTTCACCCTGCCATACTTTTACATCACCAGTAATAACTGCAACTTTTTTATTATGGTCTAAATCTGCTCTTTTTGAAATAGAAACAATATCATCACTTTTAAAGTTTACATTTCCAGTGCATTGTATTTTAGAAACATCCATATCTTTATTAAGAAATACTACTATATCATCAGAAGTAAGTGTATAGTTATCACTGACAGCTACCACATTACCATGAAAAGTTGATTTGCGTTCAGTTCCATAATACCGCATCTCATTTGCCTGTATTTTAACAGGCGATGTTGGTTTGATAGTTTTATTTTTTATATCTGCTCCCATAAAAAATGGTGCTGATAAAATAAGTATTAATATTATAAAATACTTATGGTTATAATACATATTATTCACCATATTACATTATTCTTGAGATGGTTTATATTCTACTGTAACATTATCTTTAAAGATAATAAAGTTATTATTTGCATCAAATTCAACAATTTTTGATGATATAGCATTATTATCCTGATAAATTGTTACACCATTTTTAACAATACCTTTGCCTTCTGTATAATCATATTCTAATATACCAGAGGGACCTGTTGTAAATGTCATATTATCCATATGCCCAGTTATATTATCATAAACTTTTAAGAATCTTTGAGAAAGATATTCACCTCGTGAAGCCTTCGCATCAATTGCAAAATCTTTGCTGGTATAAAGTAAATCAAGGTTAATTAAATCAAGATTGTAGTCAATAATATTTACATTACCATGCTTAGATTTTAATTTTACATATGTATTATTATCAATAACATATAATAAATCAATTTCTTTCATTTTAACAATATTTTTTAAAAGGTCAGATTGATATGGAACCATATCTTCATCTTCTCTTATAATGATAACTACTATAACAACAGCAAATATCAGCAGAGAAATAACCAAAAAAACATTAATTATTCTTCGTCTGCCTTTAAAAGTTAACATAGATTATACTAATCCAAACTTTAATAAATCCTGAAAATGAATTATACCCTCAGGATGCTGCTCTTTATCAATAATAAATAATGAAGATATTTTATATTCTTCCATAATATGAAGAGCTTTTGCAGCAAGCTCATATTTTACAATCATTTTAGGACTGCGTGTCATAATTTCAGGAACTTTTAACTGATGAACTGATGAATATTTAGATATAGCCCGTCTTAAATCACCATCAGTTATAATACCTGTAAGTTTATTATTATTATCTACAACAGCAGTGCAGCCAAATTTTTTCTCATTTATTTCTTTGACAGCATTTTCTACAGTATCATTTTCATTTACAACAGGCACAGCATCACATGTGTGCATTAAGTCACCTACTGTAGTAAGCAGTCTTTTACCAAGTGAGCCTGATGGGTGAAACATTGCAAAATCTTCTGCTTTAAATCCACGACATTCAACAAGAGCAACAGCTAAAGCATCACCTATTGCTAAAGCTACAGTCGTACTTGCAGTGGGTGCAAGGTTTAAAGGACATGCTTCTTTTCCAACTGATGCATCAAGAATACAGTCGCTTTCTCTGCCTAATGTAGAATCAGCCTTACCAACTATTGAAATTAATTTTGAACCAAGTCTTTTAATTAATGGCAAAAGCACTTTCATTTCGTCAGTTTCCCCACTGTTAGAGATACCTATTACCACATCACCTTTTACAAGCATACCTAAATCACCATGCATACCCTCTGCTGGATGCATAAAAAAAGCAGGTGTTCCTGTGCTTGCTAATGTTGCAGCTATTTTTTTACCAATAATACCTGATTTTCCCATTCCAATAACCACAACTCTGCCTTTACAGCCTAAAATTATATTAACAGCCTGAGCGAAACTTTCTGATAAGCTGTTCATAGCTTTTTTCATAGCTTCTATTTCTATTTGAAAAGTATTTATTCCAAAATTAATTATATCTTTGTTATCCATAACACACCCTATTAATCACCGGATAAGTTATTTTTATCCTGTTTATATTTATAAGCAGCCTGAATAAAAGCATTATAAAGCGGATGTGGATTAAATGGTTTTGACTGAAATTCTGGGCAGAATTGAGTAGCTATAAACCACCTATGAGAACTTAACTCAATAATATCTGCAAAGCCACTTTCTTCATTATTTCCAGATATTACCATACCAGCACTTTCTAATGCATTTCTATATTTATTATTTATTTCAAGCCTGTGTCTGTGTCTTTCTGTTACAGTATCAGTATTATAAATTTCTTTTACAAGGCTGCCTTCCATTAAAGAAGTTACATAAGAGCCAAGACGCATAGATGCACCCATTTCTTCATTATAATGTTCATCATGCTTATAATCAATAACAAGATTTTGGGAATGTTCTGGTTTTGTCATCTCAGCACTTCTTGCATCTTCTAATTTTAATACATTTCTTGCATATTCAATTACTGCTGCCTGCAAACCCATAGATATACCTAAAAATGGAATATCTTTTGTTCTAGCAAAATTTACAGCATTTATTTTGCCTTCCATCCCACGCTCACCAAAGCCTGCAGGAATTAATATACAATCAACACTGCTTAAATACTCACTAGCCATTTTTTCTTCCAGTTTTTCAGCATCTATCCATTTTATATCTACTTTTAAATAGTTTGCAACTGCTCCATGAAGCAATGCTTCTGTTAGGCTTAAATACGCATCTTTTGTTTCAAGATATTTACCAACAACTGCAACAGAAACTGTATCTTTTGGCTGTTTTATGCGCTTTACAATATCCTGCCATTTTGATAAATCATATTCCCTTTCTTCAAGTCCCAGTTTTTTTATAACTTCACTGTCTAAACCTTCTTCATTTAATACAAGTGGAACTTGATAAATTGTAGCAGCATCCATACAGTTAATCACTGATGATTTTCCCACATTACAGAATAATGCAAGTTTGTTTCTAACGCCTTCGCTAAGTGGATATTCACTTCTGCACACTAAAATATCAGGGCTGATACCTATCTCATGTAACTGACGCACTGAATGTTGAGTTGGTTTTGTTTTAAGCTCTCCTGCACTTTTAATATAAGGCACCAGAGTAACATGTAAAAATAATACATCATTTTCTTTTAAATCAAATTTCATCTGCCTGATTGTTTCTAAAAATGGCAGACTTTCAATATCTCCAACTGTGCCTCCAATTTCTACAATTACTATATCATAATCTTCTGCACCAGCTGTTATACAGCCTTTTATTTCATCAGTTATATGAGGAATAACCTGCACCGTTGCACCAAGATATTCACCTTTGCGTTCTCTTTCAATAACAGTATAGTATATTTTACCAGATGTAATGTCTGAATGTTTGTCAGTATTTGTTTTGGTAAATCTTTCGTAATGACCTAAATCTAAATCACCTTCACAGCCATCTGCTGTAACAAATATTTCACCATGCTGCAAAGGGCTCATTGTGCCAGGACCATAGTTTAAATATGGGTCAAACTTTCTTAAAGCAACTTTATACCCTCTTGATTCAAGTAGAGCCCCAAGGGAAGCTGCTGTAATCCCCTTACCTAATGATGATAATACACCACCGGTTACAAAAATATACTTTGCCATTATTTATTCCTCATACTTAAAATTTTTAAAATATTTTGCAAATCTTCAAGAGTATCAACAGATAACGGGTTGTAATCTGTTTTTACTACTTTTATTTTAACACCATTTTCTAAAGCTCTAAGCTGCTCTAAATTTTCGCATTTTTCTAAGTAAGTCCGTTCCTGTGAAGCAAATTCAAATAAATAATCATGCCTGAAACCATAAATACCTATATGACGGTATCTAACCACACCCTCAATATTATCTCTGTTATATGGAACAGGATATCTTGAAAAATAAACAGCATAATCATTTTTATCAAGAATAACTTTTACTGCTGATGGATTTTCAGAATTATTAATATCTGCAAAAGGCACACATGCTGTTATCATTTTAAGAGACTTATCATTTTTTAACCCTTGTATTAACTGCTCAATTAATACTGGAGGAATAAAAGGCTCATCTCCCTGCACATTAATAATAATATCATCATCAATATTTTTTGCAGCATACGCTACTCTGTCTGTTCCTGTAGATAAATCTGAAGGGCTCATCATAACAGAAACTTTTTTTATATTAGAGCATACTTCATATACTTTTTCATTATCTGTAACAACAATTACTTTATCAGCAGAAGTCTGCACTGCCTGCTCTGCCACCCTTACAATCATTGGCTTACCATCAATATCTGCAAGAACTTTACCTGGAAATCTTGTTGAGCCATATCTGGCTGGAATTATTACTGCACTCATTCTGCCTCTTTAATAATACATACCGCAACAGCATTCATACGGGAATGTGATATAGATATTTCAATATTTTCTTTTTTTTGACTTTTTAAATAAACATAAGGTTTGCCATGTTCATTTGGCAGTATCTCTATATCTGTAAATCTGTAGTCTATGCCTATACCTGTGCCTAATGCTTTTGAAACAGCTTCTTTTGCCGCAAATCTGCCTGCTGCAAACTCAGCCTTTTTACCCCGTTTATTATATAATACTATCTCATTATCTGAAAGTATATGTTTTAAAAAATTATCCCCAAATTTTAAAATAGATTTTTCTATTCTTTCTATTTCTATAATATCACAACCAAGCATAACTACTTTTTAACTATTTTTATCATTTCTTTAACTGCTTCTTCAAGACCTGTAAAAACAGCTCTTGAAATTATTGAATGTCCTATATTAAATTCATGCATATAAGGAACTGCCGCTATACTTTGTGTATTAGTATAATTTAACCCATGACCTGCATTAACAATCAAACCAAGACTATGAGCATAAACAGCAGCTTCTTTTATACGGTTTAATTCCCGCTTTTGTGCTTCACTTTCAGTATTTGCATATAACCCTGTATGGATTTCAATATATTCTGCACCTATTTTCTTTGCAGCTTCAATCTGCATTTTATCTGGCTCTATAAAAAGACTTACTTTTATCCCCTTTTCCTGCAGCTTAGCAACAGTGTCTGCAACTAAATGATACTGGCCAGCAGCATCAAGCCCACCTTCTGTTGTTATTTCCTGACGCTTTTCTGGAACTATTGTACATGTATTTGGATGCACATCTATTGCAATATTAATAATATCATCACTGCATGCCATTTCTAAATTTAATGGAATAGAAACAGCTTTTTTAATATCATATACATCCTTATCCTGTATATGCCTTCTATCTTCTCTTAAATGTATTGTAATACCATCAGCACCTGCTTTTTCTGCAATTCTGGCAGCTGTAACAGGCTCAGGCTCTATATTCATTCTTGCCTGCCGCAGAGTAGCCACATGGTCAATATTTACTCCAAGTTTTATCATTACTTTTTACCTTGTATTTCATTTACTGCCATCTCTGCAATTTCTTCTGCATAGGCAGTAATTATTTTTTCATCTTTACCTTCAAGCATAATTCTTAATTTATTTTCTGTTCCAGAATACCTTACAAGCAGTCTGCCAGAAGTTCCAAGCTCTTTTTCTATTTTTAAGATTAATGCTGAAGTATTACTTAATTCATCAAGTGAAACTTTTTTATCAACTAAAACATTATTTAATACCTGTGGGTATGTTTCTATAAAACTGCAAAGCTCTGATAAAGATTTGCCTTTTTTTATAAGTAAACCAAGCACCTGCATAGCACTTATTAAGCCATCACCAGTAGTATTAAAATCTGAAAATATTAAATGACCTGACTGCTCCCCACCAAGATTACAGTTATATTTCAGCATATCTTCCATAACATACCTGTCCCCAACTTGCGAGCGGATAAGTTTAATGCCTTTTTTATTCATAGAGTATTCAAAGCCAAGGTTGCTCATAACAGTTGCAACAATAGTATTATTTTTTAATGTGCCCTGCTCCATCATATCAATAGCACAAATACCCATAATTTTATCACCGTCAACTATATTGCCTTTTTCGTCTGAAAAAACTACCCTGTCTGCATCGCCGTCAAAAGATATACCTACATCTGCTCCATGCTCTAAAACAGCTTTTGCCATATTTTCAGGATATACAGCACCACAGTTATCATTAATATTTGTGCCATTTGGTTCAACATTAGTTAAAATAAGCTCTGCACCAAGCTCCCTTAAAGCAAGTGGTGCTGCTTTATATGATGCACCATTTGCACAATCAACAACAATTTTAAGCCCTTTTAAATCAATATTTTTAGGAAATGTATTTTTTACAAATTCCACATATCTGCCTATACCTTCTATTCTGTATGCTTTACCTATTGAATATGGGTCTAATGCAGGTTCATTATTATCTATCATCCTTTCAATTTCATGCTCTGTAATATCTGCAAGTTTATAACCATTAGCATTAAAAAACTTAATACCATTATCATAATACGGATTATGTGATGCACTAATTACTACACCAGCATCTGCTCTAATTGATTTTGTTAAAAATGCAATAGCAGGTGTTGGAATGACACCAACCATGACAGCATCAATACCTGCAGAACAAATACCTGATACCAATGCATTCTCAAACATATAACAGGACAGCCGTGTATCTTTACCTATAATAATTTTCCTGTGAGTATCATTATTTTTAAATAAACCAGCAGCTGCTCTGCCCAGTTTTAATGCGAAATCAGCAGTTAATGGCTCAATATTAGCCCTGCCTCTAACACCATCTGTTCCAAAATATTTTCTCATCTTTCTTTTATCTCTATATTTATTGTCTGCGGCTCTAAGTTTAATATATCAATCACTAAATTTGTTCTATATGCAACTGAACCAGTGTAACTTCCAGGACCATTTATGTTACTACAGTCTGTAACAAAAGTTACTGTATCTAAAAAAGTATCTATAATATCTTCTCGTCCCCTTACTTTTACATAAGAAAGTGACGGAGTATTTGCTACCATTAAATTACCTTTTAAATTCATACATTCTACAGGAACATTTATAAATTCATGCTCTACCATATTTTCTTTTAATTTAACACGCACTTCAACTGATGAGGGCTGGATTTTAGTAACACCATCATAATCTTTTAATAAAACATTCTGAACAAAATTTTCATTTCTTTCAGATAGGTTTATAGGGATTGTTGAAATATTTTCAAGTTTAGATAATATACTTTTAGCACCAGTTACACTAACAGAATTTGGCTTTAATGTAATGCTTTCCAGCATATATCCCTGCTTTACTTCACCAATTGTAGATGGAAGAACACGCACTTCTTTTGCTGTAATATTATCAAGAGTAATACGCAGCTCTGATGGTTTTACATCAATCACTTCAAGCCCAAGTGGTGTTTTAAAGTCTGCAGGCAGTATTCTTCTAATAGACTGACCATTAGGAAATACAGTCACATCAATATCAAGCAGAACATCAGAATTAGCAAGCGACTGCATAAGGCGTGCAGCACCTTTTATTGTTATTGATACATTTGGATAATCTGAAATTGCAACTTTACCACCTGATACATTAATAAGCTTAACAGGAACAGTCATCTCTTTTGTTTCTTCATGACCAGATACAACCATTATCCACATACCAAGAGCAATTAATATACTAAGAATTTTTAATAAAGTTTTATTATTTAACATATTAATCTTCCGTTGATTTTTTTATTTTAATAAGCTTACTTAAAGTTTCCCGTAAAGCATTTGCATCTAAATTTGGAATAATATTTCCACCTTCTGTTACAGAAATTTCACCTCTTTCCTCACTAACAACAATAGCTACTGCATCAGTTTCCTCTGTTATGCCTATAGCTGCCCTGTGCCTTGTTCCATACTGCTGAGCAATATCTTCTCTCTTTGTAAGCGGCAGAATGCAGCCAGCATAAGTAAGCCTTGAGCCTTCAAGCAATACTGCTCCGTCGTGTAATGGTGAATATGGAATAAATATACTAAGCAGTAAATCTTTACTAACAACTGAATCTATTTTCTGCCCAAGAGTTACATAGTGTGTAATATCTGTATTTCTTTGAATAATAATTAATGCACCAAGCTGTCTGTTTGCTAAAATAGTTGCAGTTCTAACAAGCTCATCTACTATTTGAGAATTTAAAGTAATAGAGCGTTCAAAAAATTTTGATTCACCAATAAATGCCAGTGCTCTTCTTATTTCAGGCTGAAAAACAATAATCAAGGCTAAAAATAAGTAACCTGACATATTACTTAATACCCATCTAGTTACTCTCATTCCTAAAAAGTCAGAAAGACCAAGAAGCACTAAAAGTATCATAATTGATACTAACATATATATAGCTCTTGTTCCTCTTAAAAGAAGCAGAATTCTGTAAATAATATAACTTATAAATGCAATATCTATTACATCTATAATACTAACATAACTTTTAATAAATTCAAAAATAGTAGTAATCATATATACGCCTTTAAAATATAATCAGCAATTTTAACTGTATCAATACCTTCTTTTATATCATGCACCCTTATAATATCAGCACCATTTAAAATAGCAGCTGTATTTGCACAAACTGTGCCTGCAAGCCTGTTATTAACATCTTTATCTATAACAGCACCAATCATAGACTTACGGGAAATCCCTGCAAGCAGTGGAATATTAAAAGATTTAAACTCATTCAAATATTTTAATAAAATATAATTCTGCTCAACAGTTTTTCCAAAACCAAAGCCCACATCAAGTATAAGTGATGAATAACCAATACCTGCATTAAGACATTTATCTATACTTTTTGTAAAAAAATCATGAATATCGTATATTATATTATTATATTCTGTATTAGCATTATTCTGCATATTTTTTGGACTGCCCTGCATATGCATAATACATACTGCACATTTTGACTGTCCGCATAAAAAAACCATATTATCATCTGTCATACCTGATATATCATTGATAATATCTGCTCCATTATTTAATGCATATTCTGCTGTTTTATAATTATTAGTATCTACTGATACTATCATATCATATTGTTTAATGTAATCAAGAGCAAATTTTATTCTTTTTATCTCTTCATCACTACTTATACTTTCAGAAAAAGGCCTTGATGACATACCACCAATATCAACAATATCTATACCAAGTTCTACCATTTCATCAATTCTTGCAGCAATGGCTTCTTCTGTAACATATAAGCTGCCATCGCTGAATGAATCTGGTGTAGTGTTTAAAATACCCATACATAATGGCTTTGATACATCTATTACACCTTTATTATATGTAATATTTTTAAACTCTTTACTTTTTAAAAAAAGACTTAATTCTTTTCCTAATTCTTTTAAACCAAAAACCTGCATTGAAAGTCTTTTAATAAGCCTTTCAAATGTAGCTGTATTACCCATTAAAAGCACATCTGTTTTATCTATTGAGCAGGAAACAGCACCTTTTTTTACTGCAGCATCCATTCCTGAAGCAATAGATTCCTGTTTTAATATATTAGCAGCAGGCGCTTTTATATCCCGCACTAAAATATTTAAACTGACACCCTTTTTTACCATATTTAATGCATAACTATCTACACCAATGCGAGCTAATTCATGCTTTATTCTATCATAATCAGGTGTCAGTTTATAAAATTTCATACAAACTCTTCCAAATTAGTTATTTTCATTTTTAGTTTCTTCTTTTTCTTCCTGCTCTTTTTCTGAAAACATATTATCTTTATATCCTTCAGCAGCATATTCTTTTACAAGTTCTTTTAATTCTGAAGTTTCAATAGTTTCTTTTTCAAGCAGGGCTTCCGCAGTTTTAGCTAAAAGAAGTCTGTTATCTTCTATTATTTTTCTTGCTTCATTATAACATGTATTAATAATATGCTCTACTTCATCATCTATTAATTCTGCTGTTTTTTCACTATAATCTTTCTGGCTTGAAATTTCTTTGCCTAAAAATATAGCTTCATCTCTTTTTCCAAAAGATATAGTGCCAAGTTTATCACTCATACCCCAGCTCATAACCATTTTTCTTGCAATAGATGTAAGCCTTTCTATATCATTACTTGCTCCTGTTGACATAGAGTTAAAAGTAACTTCTTCAGCAATTCTTCCCCCAAGCATAACTCTAATCATACCTAAAAGATGGTCTTTTGTTTCATTATACCTGTCATCACTTGGCAGCTGCATAGTAACACCTAATGCCATCCCCCTAGGTATTATAGAAACTTTGTGCACAGGGTCTGCACCTTTTGTCATAATAGCAACTATTGTATGACCTGCTTCATGGAATGCTGTAACTTTTTTATCTTTTTCAGGTATTACCATACTGCGTCTTTCAGCTCCCATTATTACTCTATCTTTTGCAGATTCTATATCTGAAGTATCAACTTCATCTTTATTTGCTCTTGCAGCAAGTAAAGCAGATTCGTTCATAAGGTTTGCTAAATCTGCACCAGAAAAACCCGGAGTGCCTTTTGCAATAATTTCTAAATCTACAGATGATGCCATTTTAATTTTAGCAGCATGCACTTTCAATATCTGCAGCCTTCCTTTTAAATCTGGACGCGGCACAACTACCTGTCTGTCAAAACGACCAGGACGAAGTAATGCAGGGTCTAATACATCAGGTCTGTTTGTAGCAGCTATTAAAATAACACCTTCATTTGAATCAAATCCATCCATTTCAACAAGCAGTGCATTTAATGTCTGCTCTCTTTCATCATGTCCACCACCAAGACCAGCACCCCTGTGGCGTCCAACAGCATCTATCTCATCCATAAAAATAATACAAGGAGCATTTTTTTTGCCCTGTTCAAATAAATCTCTAATACGAGCAGCACCAACACCAACAAACATTTCCACAAAATCTGAGCCGCTTATGGAATAAAATGGAACACCAGCTTCTCCAGCTACAGCCTTTGCAAGCAGAGTTTTACCAGTTCCCGGAGGACCAACTAAAAGCACACCTTTTGGAATTCTGCCTCCTAATTTTTGAAATTTTGCAGGGTCTTTTAAAAATTCTACAACTTCAGTCAATTCTTCTTTTGCTTCTTCAATACCTGCAACATCTTTAAAAGTTACTTTTAAATTATCCTGATTTAAAAGTTTAGCTCTGCTTTTACCAAAAGAAAAAGCCTTTGAGCCGCTGCCACCCTGCATCTGTCTCATAAAGAATATCCATATAGCTATAAGCAGAATAATTGGAAGCCATGAAATAAGCAGCTGCATATACCAAGGTGTAGTATCTGGCGGAGTTGCTTCAATACCCACATTATAATCTCTCAGCTCTGAAATTAAATTATTATCACTAGGTGCATAAGTTTCAAAACGAGTGTTATTATCTTTATACTCACCAGTTATCTTATTTTCTTTTATAGTTACTTTTTTAACCTGCTCTTTAGTAACACTATCTAAAAACTCAGTATAAGTAACTTTTTGGTTTGTCTGTGTATTAGTATTAAAAAGGTTAAATACAAGCACCATCATTAAAGCTATTACAAGCCAAAGTGCAAGATTTTTATAAATACCACTATTCATTTATCCTCCAAAATATTATATGGTAATTTTACAAAGATTTTTTAAATTTCTATATTTGTTATTATAATCAAGCCCATATCCAACAACAAACTCATTAGGAATAACAAAGCCACAATAGTCTACATCTACTTGTATTTTCCGTCTATCTGGTTTATCAAATATTGTGCAAATTTTTACACATTTTGCCCCTTTCTCATATAAATAATCTTTTAAACGGCTTATTGTAAGCCCTGTATCTACTATATCTTCTACAAGCAGAACTGTTTTATTTTCCACAGGTATATCAATATCATATCTTATTTTTAATTCACCGCTTGATTGTGTAGAAGCACCATAACTAGAAGCTGCAAGAAAAGCCACTTCTAAGGGAATATTAATACTGCGGACTAAATCAGCAGTAAAAATAAAACTGCCCTTTAATACTGATACAACTGTTAAATCCTGTTCTTTAAAATCACGGGAAATCAATGCTGCCATATTAGAAACTTTTTCTGCAATATCTTTTTCAGATATTAATTCTTCCATTTTATGCATATTATATACCATACCTTTTAAATATTATATTATTATTTTTACTAATATACTCAGCCCAAATAATAACATTATTTTCTTCAATTATAACAGCTCTGTCTCTTTCAAAAAGCTCTACCTGCTTATCAATAAATAAATCTTTCAGTTTCTTTCTGCCAAATTTATCACCTTTATTTCTATTTCTAATAATTATAGTTTTATCTTTTAATTCATTAAAAAATTCTATCTGAAAATCATCAGTTTTAAATAAAGAAATACCTGCAGGCTTATTATAAACATAGTCACTAATAAGTATTTTTTTAAATATCTTTATAGAATGATATGACTGTTCTATCATATAACCATTTGGCAAATCAAGTCTTTTTGAATCATCATTATTTAAAAAAGATAAAGCTGCATGTAAAATATTTTTTGAAACCCTGAAAAATAAAGAAAAAATTTTACCAAGCAGATATTCTTTTTCTATATCTTCAAGTTCTATGAAACTATATCTTTTTAAAATAACAATGCTATCTTGCTTTAAAATAACATGTTTTACCTTTTTATATAAATATTCATTAAGTCTGTTTGATTCTTTCTGCAGTTTAATAACAGATTTTTCAAATTCATTACCACAGTCATATAAAACAGGTATTAATTTATGCCTTATTCTATTACGGACATATTTTATATCATTATTTGTTTCATCAAAAACAGGCTCTAAATTATTTTTAATAATATATTCATTAACCATTTCAGTAGTAATATTCAGCATAGGACGAATAATCTTATCATTCTCATACATTATACCACCTAATGTAAATAAAGATGCTCCAGTATATAAATCAACAAAAAAACTTTCTATATCATCAGAATATGTGTGTCCTGTAAATAAAAAATCATAATTATTTTCTTTTACTGTATGTAAAAGAAATTTATATCTATATTTCCTAGCAGATGCTTCTATACCTCCGCTGTTATCTTTTTTTAATTCTTCTGAAATATTATATGTATAAAAATCTATATTGTTTTTTATGCAGTATAATCGGCAGAAATCTTCATCTCTCTTTGCTGTATGCCTTAAACCATGGTTTATATGACATGCTCCTGCATAAATATTTAAACTTTCTTTTTGTTTATTAATAAAGTCGAGTAACATAAGAGAATCCTTACCGCCAGAAAAAGCGACAAGGATTTTTTTATCTCTATATTTTTTTAATTCTTGAATCAATATATCATTATATAATGAATGCATCATCTTTTTTATATATTTCTTCAAATTGTGTTTTTTTGGCTTCAAAACCTGTTCTATTCATCATACCATAAGCATATTCTTTTGCTTCTTCAACACCTGGCTGGTCAAAAGGATTAATATTAACTGATAAGCCAATAATAGGAACAATATACTGAAACAGCATAAATAATTGACCTAAGCTGTATTCATCAAGAATATTAAGACCTATTTTTAATGAAGGAACTTTAGATGTAAGTAATGCTGCTTCTGTAGCTTTTAATTCAGAATTTAAAAGTTTTCCTAAATGAAGTCCATTTAAGTAGCTGAATGCTTCATAAAAATCGCCTTTAACACTAACATCATTATCATGAGTTTCAAGACCAATAAAAGTTACAACTTTATCAAGCGGACCTTCTCTAAAAAGCTGTATTTGTGAATGCTGGTCTATTGCACCAACAGTTCTTACTGGTGTTGTTCCAAAAGTGATTTCTTTACCGTCCATTGTATATTTTTTGCCAAGACTTTCACCCCACAGCTGGCAGAACCATTCTGCAAATTTATCAAGTCTTGAACTGTATGGCATAAGAACATTTATACTTTTGCCTTTATCCATAAAATATAAATATATTGCAGCAAGTGTCATAACCTGTTCAATACCTTCATCAGTAATGCTTGCAGCACCTGCTAACATTTTATCAATATCTATTCCTAAAAATGCTGCAGGAACAAGACCAACAGGACTCATAACAGAAAATCTGCCGCCAATAGATGCTTCTATTGGAAAAGTTTTTAGATTATTCTGAGTAGCATATTCTCTTAAAGGACCTTTATTTGGGTCTGTTACAACAACAATATGTTTTTTTAAATCCTGCACATTTGATTTAAACCATTCATGAATTAAAGAATAGTTTTCAGCAGTTTCTACAGTATTACCTGATTTTGAAATAACAACTGCAAAAGTGTCTTCAGGAGTGCATATTTTTAATATAGATTGTATTTTAGATGGGTCTACATTATCTGCTACCCATACCCTTGGAAGACAGCCTCTGTCAGTATAGCTCATGGCATTGTAACCATAAGGTAATACTGCATTTACAACAGCTTCAATCCCTAAAGCAGAACCACCAATCCCAACAACTATTAAGTCATTAAAGTTTGTTTTAACATCTTTTGCAAACTCTTTTAACTCAGTTGTGTCATATTTTGGCAAATGTGGAAAACCTACTTTTCCATCATTAACCATCGCTTGAAGACGCTCATATCCTAGAGCTGCCTTTTTTTTGTATGCCTGCAAGTCTTCTTCTGAAATACCTCCAAGCAGATTTTTGGAAGCGGCAAAATTGTAGTCACAAGTCAGTTTAGCCATGCTTTTCCTCCTTTATAAAATAGAGAGCCTTCTCTATATCTTCTATTATCTCTACATTATATATCACATCTAGAAAATACTTTCCATAATTTTTATTTAAAATTCTATTATCAAGCACTACCCATAATCCATAATCATCTTCATGGCGAATAAGTCTTCCTACTGCCTGTTTAAAATATAATACAGCACGAGGCAGGAAAAAATCAATAAAAGACTTTGCACTATTTTCAGAAATTTGTTCAGCTTTGCTTTGAAGAATTATATCTTTATGATATTCAAAAGGAAGCTGGTCTAAAATAACAGCTTTAAAACCGCCGCCTGAAATATCTATCCCTTCCCTGAGTGTTGCACTGCCTATTAATACCATATCTTCATTACAAAAATCAAGTTCTCCAATATTTACATCTGATTGGGTATATATTTTTTTGTTAATTTTTAATCTTCTTAAAAACTGCTCTATATACTGCATTCTTTCTAAACTATTACATATTATTAATGCAGAGCCTGACATATTACTTATAAGCTCTTTATATACCTTATCTTTTTCTTTAAACGATGATATATTAGGCACAAAAAGCCTGCCCTGCTGGTGAAAATCAAATACATTTTCTAATATATGAGTCTCACATAAACCATCTAACCCAGTTTCTTTTAAAAAATATTCAAAATTGCCACCAGAACTTAATGTTGCACTAACAAAAATACTTGATAATGCAGCCTCTTTTAATCCTGATACAAAATCTGCACCAGCTTCAAAAGGTATAAATTTTAATGTTAATACAGTATTATTTTTCTGCATTGTTTTTTCCACTATTCTTATACCTTCTTTATCACTGTTAAATTCCTTATAAAGCTGCAGGTATGTATTATATTCTTCTTTTATTTCTTCATTATCAAGTGATAATATTACATCTGATATAAAATTGATGAAATTATCAAAATCATGCCTTAATGGTTCAAAAAGCTCTTTTGGCTCTTTTATTTTATCAATTATTTTTAAGAACTCTCTATATATCTTATCAACATTATTAATAGTTATAATATCTTTATTTTCATAAACTAATATCATTAAAGAAGATAATGCAAACTCCACTCCTGCATACTGAGAAAATATATCAGGAACAGAATGTGCTTCATCAAATATAATATTATCTCTGTATTCAAAAATAGAGCCAAAAGAATCTTTACTTTTCATAGCAATATCTGAAAGCAGCAGAAAATGGTTTGTGATAATAATATCTGCAGCATTTGCTTCCCTTTTCTGCATATAAAATGCACAATCTTCATAGTATGGACATTTATTGCTTACACACTGGTATCTGTCAGCTGTCATTAAAGAACATATATCATTATCAAGCCTGCCCCATGGTGCTTCTATAATAATTCCATACTTGCTGTTTTCTTCAAACCATGAAACAGCATCTATGTAAAAGGCTGCTTTTGGGTTAATAAACCTAAAATATCTATATGGACAGAAATAATTTTTTCTACCTTTTAAAGAGCGTATACTTTTATTTCTGCCAACAATTTTCTGCACAACTGGAATATCCTTATATAATAACTGATTCATAAGCTGTTTTGTTTTTGTAGAAATAATTATTCTGTTGCTGCTTGAAAGAGATGGTATTAAATAAGCCATAGTTTTACCTGAACCAGTAGGTGCCTCTATACAAGTATTTATATAAGATGAAAAAGCATTTTCAATTATTTCTGCCATTTCTACCTGAGTAGAACGGTAAATATATCCAGATATTATTGACTTTAAATATTTATCTTCCAAAAAAAATTGTGATACTGACATAATGTCCCCTTTATTTTCTTTTAATGTTATAATATAATAATTGAAAGATGTATACAGCGATTATACAAATTTAATAAATTAATAGGATATTTTATGACACCTTATATAACTTTTGCAGGATATTCTGGCAGTGGAAAAACAACACTATTACTTAAAGTAATAACTTATTTAAAAGAAAAAGGTTATAAAATAGCCGCATTAAAACATGATGGACATGATTTTGAAATGGATAAGGAAGGAAAAGATACTTACAATATGAAAAAAGCAGGTGCAGATTGTATTGCTATTGCTTCAAGCAGTAAATATGCAGTTATTTCTGACAGCAGCCACAGACTTACTTTTTATGAGTTAATGGAAAAAATACCACACGGTATGGATATTATTATTGGTGAAGGATTTAAGGATGAAGATATTCCAAAAATATTAGTTTATAGAAAAGAAATTAATAAACCAAATTTATATAATATAGAAAAAAATATTATTGCAGCAGCAACAGATAATTTTGAAGAATTTAAAGATATAAAAAATGTTTTTCATATAAATGATTATGAAAAAATATGTGATTTTCTTATCAATTATATGAAAAAATAAATCAGCCTTTTATAATATTGACAGCTTCATCTACACTGTCTGTTAATGATATACACTCTAACTCATCTTCTCTAATATAGTGTTTTGATAAAAGCTTGTCTTTCATCCACTCAATAAGCCCAGACCAGAAATCTATACCTAAAAGAACAAGTGGAAGCTGATTTTGTATTTTGGTATTCATTAAAGTAAGCACATCAAAAAGCTCATCAAGAGTTCCAAACCCACCAGGCAGCACAATATAACCGCATACATTTCTAGTAAGCAGGACTTTTCTTGTAAAAAGATGCTTACATACATATCCATTTTTTATATATTTATTACTTTCCTGTTCATGTGGAAGCACTACATTTACTCCGTATGTATCACCATGATTTAACAAAGCACCTTTAAGAGCTGCCTCCATAATTCCAGGACCACCGCCCGTAATAACAGAAAAACCATTTTCTACTAACTTTTTACCAGTTTCTTCTGCAATTAAATACTCTTTATCATTACTTTTTGTGCGTGCTGAGCCAAAAACTGCTACAATTTTCTCATTTTTACTTTTAAATAAAGAAATACCAGACTTTAATTCATCTGCTACAATATCCATATATGAAATAATATCAAAATTTTCAGGAGTTTTATAAACTACATCATCACTATACATATTGTCTCACAAAAAAAGCGACCACAAAATGCAGTCGCTTATATTTTTTTATAACAATAATTATTTGTTATCGTATAAGGACCAAGGACCTCTTGTTTTAGCAAGTCTTTCTGCTTTTGTCTTTTCATCAGCAGTAGAATCATGCACTATTGTAAACTCTTGTTTAGGGAATATTAAATCAGGGTCTTTAATCTGCTGCTGATTTGTCCAGTAAATTATAGGCCACATAAATGGGTTAGAATACTGTTTGCCAGCAATATACCAAAGATTATCACCTTTTTTAACTATATAAACAGAGCTGTTTGCAGAAGGTTTACTTCCACCAATACCTAAAAGCTGTTCCATTTCAGCAAGCAAAACATTAGCCGCATCAAGTTCTGATTTAGCTTTTGCAGCGTCGCATTCACTCATAGCTGCTTTGGATTTAGATAAATGGTTATCAACTTTTGTCTGAATCTGTTTCCATTTACTTGACTTAGCAGCACCCGGATGAGATGATATATTATTTTTTCTAGTAACAGTTTCTTCATATCTGGAATTTTGAGCATTCACAGAATCAACCTGCTGGTTATAAGAGCTTTCTTCTGTTTTAAAAATTTCAACAGCTTCACTTTCTGCTTTTTTACTTCTCTCTTCGTTGCCAGATGCTTTTAATTTATCAGCTTCTGCCATCTTTGATTTAGTTTTTGGTAAATACTTATCAACACAAGCTTTATTTGGACTTCCTAAAGTCTGTCTAACAATTTCTTCTGGAGTCATACTATCAGTAGTAGCTTTTCCTCCACAAGATACCAATAATAAGGTTACTGCACTAATAAAAATTATACTCTTTCTCACAACAAACCTCCTTGTGAATTATGATATATTATACTATAGTGATTCATTTTCATACTTTTGTCAAGTAAAATCATAATTACACAGGTTTATTTGCTGAAATATCACTTTTTATATACAATTCTTTAAGCTGTTTTGGCTCAACATAATCTGGAGCACCGCTCATTAAGTCAGTTGCTTTTTGTGTTTTTGGAAATGCTATAACATCTCTAATAGATTCAGTTCCAGCAAAAATTGATGCAATTCTATCTATACCAAAAGCAATACCGCCATGAGGTGGAGTGCCATATTTTAAAGCATCTACAAAATATCCAAATTTTTCTTTAATTTCTTCTTCACCTAAACCTAAGCGTTCAAACATTTTCTGCTGAATATCACTTCTGTGTATTCTTATACTTCCACCGCCTATTTCTGAGCCATTTAATACAAGATCATAGGCTTTTGCTCTAACAGATTTTGGATTGCTGTCAATATTTGCAATATCTTCATCCATTGGAGCAGTAAATGGGTGGTGAACTGCTGCATATCGCTTATCTTCTGGTGACCATTCTAAAAGTGGAAATTCTAATACCCATACAAGATTATACTGTTTTGGATTAATTAAACCTAAAAGATTTCCAAGTTTAAGACGAAGTTTAGACATTGTAAGGTTAACAAGGTTTTCATCTCCTGCACCAAAGAATATAATATCTCCAGACTGACCTTCCATAACTTTTATAATTTCATAAGTTAGTTCTTCACCTAAATTTTTAACAAGTGGAGACTGTATCCCATCATCATTAATTTTAATATATGCTAAACCTTTTGCACCAAGACTTACTACATATTCTCCAAGTTCATCAAGAACTTTTCTAGAAAATGCTTTACCTGCACCTTTTGCATTTACAGCTTTCACTATACCACCATTTTTAACAGTATCTGAAAATACTTTAAACTGACAGTTTTCAACCATATTATTAATTGTTTTTAAATGAAGTCCAAAACGAGTATCAGGAGCATCATGTCCATAAAGTTCCATAGCATCTTTATACATAATTGTTGGAAATGGTCTTTGAACATCTTTATCTAAAATATCTTTAAATAATTTAGCAATTAAGCCTTCTATCATATCTATAATATCATTTCTATCAATAAATGACATTTCAATATCAAGCTGAGTAAATTCAGGCTGTCTGTCTGCTCTTAAATCTTCATCTCTAAAACATTTTACAATTTGGAAATAACGCTCAAAGCCACCAACCATTAATAACTGTTTAAACTGCTGTGGAGATTGTGGCAAAGCATAAAATTTACCTGCATTTACACGGCTTGGAACAAGATAATCTCTTGCACCTTCTGGTGTGCTTTTGCCTAAAAATGGTGTTTCAATATCAATAAATCCATTAGCCCACATATATTCTCTAATAGACTTAGTTATATTATTACGCATCATAATATTTTTTTGAAGCTGTGGGCGTCTTAAATCAAGATATCTGTATTTTAAACGCACATCTTCTGCTGCATCAGTATGTTCATCTATCATAAATGGCGGAGTTAAAGCATTATTCAATATTTTAATTTCACTAACAATAACATCTATCATACCTGTTTTTATATTAAGGTTTACCATGCCATCAGGACGGGCAGCAACTTTACCTTTTACAGCTATAACATATTCATTTCTAACAGATTCACCAGTTTCTCTTGCAACTGGGGCTGATTCATTTAAAACAATTTGAGTAATCCCTTCTCTATCTCGTAAATCTATAAATATAACACCACCATGATCGCGTCTACGCTGAACCCATCCCATTAATAAAACTTCTTCATCAATATTTTTATCAGTTAAAACACCACAACTATGTGTTCTTCTCCAATCTGCCATATTTGTTAACATAATATTCTCCAACTTATATTTAGATTAATTTATTTTTTAAATATTCAAATACATTTTCAAGCTCTATTAAAAACTGCTCACCACTAATCAAATCTTTAACGGCTGCTTTATTTTCTTTTACTTCATTACTGCCTAATATAACAGCATATCTGGCTTGTGATTTATCTGCTTTTTTCATCTGGCTTTTCATTGATGCAGTATTATAATCGTATTCTGCCACATACCCTGCATTACGCAGATTGTCAACCAGATTAAATGTATATGTAAGATTTTCTTTATCAAATACAAGTATAAATACATCTGTATAATGATAATTTAATGGATTTACTTCTTTTAAAAGCTCAACAACTCTATCAAGTCCTATTGCAAACCCAATACCTGCAGTATCTTTACCACCTAAACTTTTTACAAGCCCGTCATATCTGCCGCCTGCTCCAACTGCACTTGCTGCTCCAAGCTTATCTGTTACAAGTTCAAAAGCTGTTCTTATATAATAATCAAGACCACGCACCATTCTTTCATTTATTTTAAAAGGAATATTCATCATTATAAGATATTCTTTTACATCTTCAAAATGACTGCTGCATGTATCGCATAAATAATTTAAAATACTTGGTGCATCTTTTGCTGTATTTTTACAGCTTTCAATTTTACAGTCTAATATTCTTAATGGATTTGTTGAAAGTCGCCTTTTACAGTCGTCACAAAGTTTATCCTTTTCTTTATCAAAATATCTAACTAAATCTTCTTTATATTTTGGTCTGCATACTGGGCAGCCTATAGAGTTTATTTCTATAGAAACATAATTACTAAACCCTAAAATTTCAGAAGTTTTATATAACATTCCTATAATTTCAGCATCTAAAAGTGGTGCATCGCATTCAAGAACTTCTACACCAATTTGAGTAAACTGACGAAACCTGCCCTTTTGTGGACGCTCTCTGCGAAACATATTGCCTAAATAATAATATTTTTTTATACCTGGTGGGTTATAAAGATTATTTTCAATATAAGCACGCATTAAAGCTGCTGTTCCTTCTGGTCTAAGGCTTACATGCTCTTGACTGTCAATAAAAGTAAACATTTCTTTTTCAACAATATCTGTTGTTTCTCCAATACCGCGTTTAAAAACAGCTGTTTTTTCTAAAACAGGAAGACGAAATTCGCTAAACCCGCAGCTTTTAAAAAATCTTTGAATATCTGTTTCTACTTTGTGCCAGTATTCAATATCCTTACCAAAAATATCTCTAAAACCTTTTACTTTCTGTAACAATATATTTATCCTTAATTTAAAATTAAACACTAGAAAATATATATAAAACAATATTTTTTTTCTATCAATAAAAATTTTCTATTTATATGTATTTTTTATAAAAAAATAAATTTATTTTGGCAAATTGTAATATTATAATCATCTTCTAAACTATTTATCATATCTTGAACAGATATATTTAATACTGGGTGGATATATTCAGGCATAATATCTTTTAATGGATTTAAAACAAAACTTCTATAAATCATATTATTATGTGGTATTTCTAAATTATAAAGTTTAATAATTTCTCTGTTATAGTCTATAATATCAATATCTATAACTCTTTCACCCCACTTTTTAAGTTTTATCCGTCCCATATCTTTTTCTATTTTTTGAGTAATAGATAAAATTTTCTGCGGCAGCTTATCTGTTTCTGCAAGAACAGCAATATTATAATAATCTTCCTGTTCATCTTTTAAAAGTGATTGTGATTTATATATATTTGAAACTCTGTGTAGTGTAAAAAATCTGCCTAAATTCTCAACGGCAGTCTGTAACTGTATAACTGGGTTATCAAGATTTGAGCCTAAACCAAAAATTACTTTTGACATAAAGCTTCTTTTATTACATTTTCAGCTTCATTCATAATTTCTGCATCTGTTTTATCATGTGTATAAATTGGCGGATAAAATTTTATACTTACATCAGCTTTATACATTCCAAAACCTTTTTTAGGCATATATTTTTCTGTTCCTTCAATAACAAAAGGTATAACATCAACTTCTGCTCTCTTAGCTATAGTAAATGCTCCTTTTTTAAAAGGACTTAATGTGTGACCATCATTACTTCTTGTGCCTTCAGGAAAAATCACAACATTTCTGCCTGTTTTAATAACTTCTATTGCTTCTAAAAGGCTTTTCATAGCTTTTGATGTAGAACCTCTTTCCACACTTATTACATGAAGAAACTGCATTGCTTTACCAAGAAATGGTATATGGAAAAGCTCTTTTTTAGCCATAAAAGTAAAATGACAGCCAGCAATCCCACCTGCTGCAAATATAACTAAAATATCAGTATAACTTCTATGATTGCCTACAAAAATATAATGCTTATTTGTATCTATATTTTCTGTTCCTGATACAGTAATTGATGCTCCTGTAATATCCATAACTTTTTTAGCACCTGAACTTGTTCTCTGTTTTAAAAATTTTTCACCGTTGCCAAATATATTTACAATATATGTTGCTATTGCATAATTTAATACAAATATGACAGCTTTAAGAAATCTTAAAATTCCACCTATTTTTTTCATAACAGTTTTTCTGATACCTCTTTAAAAAATTCATTAAACACAGGATTAATATATACAAAATCAGGAATCTGCTCTATTGTTATTTTAAGTTTCATAATAATCGCAAAAGTAGCAATCAAACCATTTACCTCACGCCCCATAGCCTGTATTCCTAGAAATGTTTTGCTGCTTTTATCATAAATTGTTTTAATTACAGTCTGCTGTCCACCTGCATTATTATATATGCCATAAATATCCCCAAAAACATATTTAAATACACCATAATCTAAACCTCGTGCTTTTGCTGCTTCTTCCGAAAGACCAATCAAGGCTATTTCTGGGTCTGTATCAATATATACAGGAAGTATTTCTGGAGTATATTCAATATTTTCTCCAAGCATATTTCTAGCAGCCACTGTTGCAGAATAATATGCCCAGCTGAGATTCATCATAATATGAGAAACATCACCAGCAATATATATATTTTTATTACATGTCTGCAGATTATTACTGTATATCATAAAACCATTTTCATCTATATTTACACCTGCATTTTCAAGCTTTAATTCCTGAATTGCAGGAACTCTGCCTGTGCATATAAAAACTTCTTCACTTTCTACAGGACCTGCTTCTGATAAAGCTATATATTTCTGACCAACACGCTCTATCTTTGTAATATTATGAGATGTAACTAAATTAATACCCCGTTTTTTTAAAGTATCTTCTAATTTTTTTGAAATTTGAGCATCTACAATAGGAAGAAGTCTGTCACTTTTTTCAACAAGTGTTACTTTTGAGCCAAAACGACTAAAAAAAGATGCAACTTCCACCCCTAAAGCTCCACCTCCAATAATTGCCACACTATCAGGAATACTTTCCATATTAATAAATGTAGAAATATCTAAATTTTTCCTGCTTGGATAAAGGTTTGATTTAGGAACAGCAGCACCAGTTGCAATTAAGCACTTTTTAAATTTGTAAGAAACCACTGAATTATCTGGCAGGGTAATATCAAGCATATTACTGTCAGTAAAAACAGCAGTGCCTTCAATATATTCTGCCTGAGCATCTTCTATTATTTCTAAAAACTGCTTTTTAGCCTTATTTAAGTTGCTGTCTACAATTTTTTTTACTCGTTTAAAATCAAGAGCAACATTGTCAACATCATCTTCAATGAAAGAATCTTTTATAATTCTAAACTTTTCAAACATTTTAGAAAGCCCAACAAGGGATTCTGAAACAATACTATTAGTAGAGCAGTATGAGCCACCTAAAATTTTGCCAACTATAACAATCTTTTTACCACTTTTTGAAAGAATATTAGCGGCACAGACCCCTGCAGGGCCTGCACCAATAATAATATAATCTGTTGATTTAACCATTAAGTACCTGTTTCCCAAGAATTAAGATATGAGACTTGTTCTTCTGTAAGAGTATCTATTGATACATTCATTGATTCAAGTTTAGTCGCTGCAATCTGCTGCTCAACTTCATGTGGAAGAACATAAACTTTTTTATCAAGTTTACCTTTATTTTTAACAGCATACTCGGATGCTAATGCCTGAGTTGCAAAACTCATATCCATAACAGATGCTGGATGACCTTCTGCACATGCCAAGTTTACAAGACGACCTTCTGCAAGAACATATACAACTCTGCCGTCAGATAAATAATAAGCATTTACATTTGGTTTAACATTTTCTTCTATTTTAGAAGCAATTTTATTTAATGCTACTAAATCTATTTCAACATCAAAGTGACCAGAATTAGATACTACACAGCCATTTTTCATAACATTAAAATGTTCTTCCCTAATAACATGTATATCACCTGTAACTGTGCATATAACATCAGCTATTTTTGCAGCCTCAAGCATAGGCATAACCCTAAAACCATCCATTACAGCTTCTAATGCTTTAATATTATCTACTTCTGTAACTACTACATTCGCACCCATACCTCTTGCTCTTGAAGCTAAACCTTTACCGCACCAGCCATAGCCTGCTACAACAAATGTTTTACCGGCTAAAAGCACATCAGTAGCCCTAATAATACCGTCAAGAGTAGACTGACCTGTGCCATAACGGTTATCAAACATAAATTTTGTTTGAACATCATTAACAGCAATAACTGGGAATTTAAGAACACCATCTTTTTCCATTGCTCTTAAACGAATAACACCAGTTGTAGTTTCTTCCATAGAACATAAAACTCTGTCATATAATTCTGGGTGTTTTTTTAAGATTTCAGAAACTAAATCTGCACCATCATCCATAGTTACATTAGGATTATGAGCAATAGCTGAAGCTAAATGCTTATAATATGTTTCATTATCTTCGCCTCTGATTGCATGAACTTCTACACCAAAATCTCTGCATAAAGATGCAGCAATATCATCTTGAGTAGAAAGTGGATTTGATGCACATAAAAGCACATCTGCCCCACCTGCTGTTAATGTTCTCATTAAGTTTGCTGTTTCTGCTGTAACATGTAGACAGCATGACATTTTTAAACCTTGAAAAGGTTTCTCTTCTTCAAAACGCTTTCTAATTTGTGCTAACACAGGCATATCTTTATCAGCCCATAAAATACGCTGTCTGCCTTTATCAGCTAAATTAATGTCTTTAATATCATAAGCCATTATTAACTCCCTAATTTACCTGCTAAGTCTTTTATATCTGCTACTTTATTTGTATCTTCCCAAGCAAACTCGCCTCTGCCAAAATGACCATAGCTTGCAGTTTTTTGGAATATTGGTTTTCTTAAATCAAGAGCAGAAATAAGTCCTTTTGGTGTTAAATCAAAAACTTTAGAAACAATTTTTTCTATTTCACTATCAGGAATAATACCTGTATAAAAAGTATTTACCATTATAGATACTGGTTCGCTTACACCAATAGCATAAGCAAGCTGCACTTCACAGCGTTTAGCAAGACCTGCTGCAACTATATTTTTTGCAACCCATCTTGCACCATAAGCAGCAGAACGGTCAACTTTTGTTGCATCTTTTCCAGAAAATGCTCCGCCACCATGATGTCCCATGCCACCATAAGTATCAACTATAATTTTTCTGCCTGTTAAACCACAGTCACCCATTGGACCGCCTATTACAAATCTGCCAGTAGGATTAATATGGAAAATACATTCGTTTTCATTAAAAAGTTTTGCAGGCATAACTGGTTTAATAACTTTTTCTATAATATCGTGTTTTAACTGCTCCATACTTACACTATCAGAATGCTGAGAAGAAATAACAACAGTATGAACTTTAACTGGCTCAAAACCATTATATTCTATAGTTACCTGTGATTTACCATCTGGTCGGAGATAATCTAGTTCACCACTTTTACGAACTTCTGATAATTTCATAGTTATTTTATGAGCAAGCATAATAGGAAGAGGCATAAGCTCTGGTGTTTCATTGCAGGCAAAACCAAACATTAAGCCCTGGTCACCTGCACCGCCAGTATCTACACCCATAGCAATATCTGGTGATTGATGGTTAATTGTAGATATTACGCCACATGTTTCATGGTCAAAACCAAATTTTGCTCTAGTATATCCTATACCAGCTACAGTGTTTCTTACAACAGCAGGAATATCAACATAAGTTTTTGTTGTTACTTCCCCAGAAACAATAACTAAACCTGTTGTAAGCATAGTTTCACATGCTACACGACTGAAAGGGTCATCTTTTAGCATAGCATCTAAAATTGCATCAGAGATTTGGTCAGCCATTTTATCTGGATGACCTTCTGTAACAGATTCTGATGTGAATAAATAATTACGATTATCCATTAATCTTACACACTCCTTTATAGTGTTATATCTTTAATGATAAGCAGCAATAATCTGCTCCATTCTATCTTTACCAAGTAATTTTCTTCGCTTAATCTCTTTGATTTTTGTTTCAACTTCGGGTGGAAAATATTTTAAGCTGTATAAAGCTTCTAAATCCTGCTCAAAACGGATATGTTCATCAAAAAGTTTTTTAAATTCCATATTTTCTTTGCTAATACGCTCATACAGCTCAAACTTATCTTCAGTCATATTTGCAGCTCCTATAATTTAGTTATTTTGGAGATAAAATCATCCTAAAAGCATTTTTACCATCTCCATAGTAATTTGTTATGGTTGAAGTAATTTCAAAACCAAAGCTTTTATACATTTGTATTGCACTATTATTTTTACATGCAACTTCTAAGTGCCATAAAATATTTTTGCCATAAAGCTCTTTTATGTAAGCAAAAAGGACTCTACCTATCCCCTGTCTGCGAAAGCCTTCATCAACTGCAATAGTAATTAATTCTGCTTCAAGACCAATAAGCCATGTAATAATATATGCTACAACCTTTTTATCCACTTCATATACATAAATACTGGCATAATCTTTATAAAACTCTACCTCTATTGAAACCTTTTCCCATGGAGTGTCAAAAGATGATACTTCTATATTATATATATCATTTAAATCTTCAAGAGATGCTTTTCTTATCAAGATTAATCTCTGCTTCAGATTTTCTCAAGTATATTGGCAAACACTCTGCACGAAAATCCCACAATTTACCGCTCTGGACTGCAAATAATAAGTTGGGGAAGTATGATTTACCATTATTTATAAGAGTATAATCATTAACATTATCAATGATTTCTTCTAAGTAATATGGAGAAAACACATTATTAGTAAAATCATAATTCCTAACTGCATAACATTCACCTTTTAAAAGTGATGCTGTCTTTAAAACATTTCTGCCTGAAACAATGGCTTCCACATCAAGGGAAGATATACCATAGGCTTTTTTATTTGAGCCAGATGATAATCCCAATATTAATGCCACCCCAATTCTTACACCAGTAAAAGAGCCAGGACCAATTCCTGCATAAAATTCATCAATATCATCAATGGATAAAGATATTGATTTTAAAATATTATTGACCTGCTCCAACAGTAATTCACTCATTTTTTTACCTGCATATATAAGCTGACTTGCAAGAATACTATTATCATTTGCAACCACTATAACAAGGTAATCACTGGATGTATCTACTAACAATCGTGTCATACTTTCAATATATACCACTTTGTTTCAATAAGTCAAGATTGATAATTATATTTTTATACATGAATAAATGGGTTATATTCTTTTTCATGTTTAATGGTTGTATGAAAACCATGACCTGGCAGCACCATAGTATCATCAGGCAGAATATAAAGTTTATTCATAATAGATTTTTCTAATTCAACTTGTGAGCCTGATGGAAAATCTGTTCTACCAACAGATTCTAAAAATAATGTATCGCCACTGATTAAAAATTTATCATTTTCCGCATAAAAACATACACTGCCTGCTGAATGGCCTGGTGTATGAATAACTTTTAATTCTGTTTCATTAAAATAAATTATATCATTATCATTAAAAAATTCATCAATTACTGGGATTTTTACAGGCATAAGTCCATAACTTGCAGCACTTTTATTTGCCGATTTAAGCATTAATAAATCATCTTTATGGCACATAACTTTAGCATTATAATATTCTTTTAAATCACTTACAGCTCCTACATGGTCAAAATGACAGTGTGTTAAAAGTATCATTTTTACTGATAAATTTTTCTTTTCAATATGTGCTTTTATATACTCATAATCACTACCTGGGTCAAATACAACACATTCTTTCTCATTATGATAAATATAGCAGTTTTCTGCTAAAAGTTTTAATGTAAGTCTTTCTATTTGCATTATTACCTCTTTATAATCATTGTAACTGGACCATCATTTATTAAAGACACTTTCATATCTGCTCCAAAAATGCCTATGGCTGTATTGCCATTAATTTTAGAAGACACATCTTCTATAAATTTATTATATGTTTCTTTTGCAGCATCTGGCTTTGCTGCTTCTGTAAAATCAGGCCGTCTTCCTTTTGAGCAGTCACCTGCAAGAGTAAACTGGCTTATGATAAGCATATCCCCATTTATATCCTGCAAACTTTTACTCATTTTTCCATTATTGTCCTCAAAAATTCTTAAATTAAGTATTTTTTCAGACATATATGTAACTTTATCATCAGTATCTCTATTTTCTACACATAAAAATACTAACAAACCATTGCCAATACTTCCAATTATTTCACCATCAACTTTAACTGATGCTTCATACACTCTTTGAACTACTGCTATCATCTTAATAACCTTAATATATTTATTTTCATTATTTTTAAAACCATAAAATAAACTATAATACATAATAGAATATTTATAAGCACATATATTCCTGCATATTGACATAAAACTAATACAATACACATTAATATATTAGCAAATAATACTTTTACTAATATTTGAGCATTATTTTTTAAATCAAATTTAAAATCTTTTATATGATAAAGCAATAGTAATGAATTAACAACAGCAGATAATGCACCTGCCAAAGCAATACCTGCATGAGCTAAAAACTGCATTAAAATAAGGCTTAACATTACATTTGCTAAAAATGCAAAAAAAGCACATTTTACTGGTGTTTTTGTATTCTTCTCAGAATGGAAAACCCTTGTTAATAGATTAGCAAGAGAAAAGAATATAAGCCCTGATGCATACATTTTTAAAGCAATAGATGTTTTAATAACTGATTCATTAGAAAAAGCACTTGTTCTGTGCAGGAAAAATGATGATAAATCCTGAAAAACAAACCTTATAAGCTCTGTGGAAAGTCCTATTAAACCGATAGTTGCAGGAATAATTATAATAAAAAGAGATAAAAATGCTTTATTTATTATTTGATTACGCCTTACAATATCATTATCAGCTCTTGCTTTTGAAAGCTCTGTAAGACTCACTACGCCAAGTGTTACAGAAAATACACCAAGTGGAAACTGGAAAAGTCTGCTTGCATAAAAAAGCCATGAAATAGAACCTTGAGCAAGATATGATGTTAATATTCTGCCTATTACAAAGTTCAGCTGGCTTATACTTACACCTGCTAAAGAAGGCACAAGTAAAAAATAAGTCTTTTTCACATCTTCATCAAAAGTTTTAGAAAATTTTGGTTTATAACCATAATAAACAGCTACAAGATATACTATTACAAGCTGCAAAACACCACCAGCAATGACACCATAAGCAAGATATGTAATATCTTTTGAGTTGTGGTATGCAGCCCATGCACCAAGTATCATACATATATTAAAAAGTGCACTAGATGCATAAGATATAAAATAGCTTCTATTTATATTTAAAAAACCAGAAAACATACCTATAATACATATTAATATAAGAAAAGGCATCATAATATGAATAAGGTCTGCACCCATAGACATTAAGGCTGTATCAGAAAGATAATCTTTTCCCCTTAAAAAAATCCTTAAAACATAATCTGCAAATACCATTATTATTATGCTTATAACTGTGACAAAAAATGTCTGCATAATAACTATTTGAGTAAGGTATAAATTCTGAGCAGTTTTACCACCATTTTTATATTTTTCTGCTAAAAAAGGCATAAATGCAGATGACATTGCACCTTCAACAAAAAATTCTCTAAATAAATTTGGTATTGCCAAGGCTACAAAAAAAACATCTGTCACTGCTGTTGCACCAAATACAACACCTATTGCCACATCTCGTATAAGACCAAAAACACGGCTTATTAATACACCTGCTCCTGAGCGGATAAAGCTAAATATAAAATTTGTCATAAAAATCCTTTAATATTACTTTACTTTTCTTAATCTGTCAGTTATATTTGAATTAGAAATAAAAGTAAAGTAAAATGGGGTATTATTATGACAAAATCTGAATTAATTGAAAATATTGTTGCTGAGCATCCTAATATCACTAAGAAACATATTGAATTTATTATTAATTCTGTATTTGCTTCCATTAAAGAATCTCTACAAAAAGGTGAAAAAGTAGAAATTAGAGGCTTTGGAAGTTTTAAAATAAGAGAAAAAACTTCAAAAATTGGAAGAAACCCTAAAACAGGCACAAAAGTAACTGTTCCTGATAAAAAAGTACCTTACTTTAAACCAGGTAAAGAAATAAAAGAAATACTTATTAAAAAATAATGGATAACAGAGTCTTATTATTTTATAAAAATAAACTTAATTCCTTATCAAAAGAAGTAAATAAATACAACAATATAAATAAATATACAGCAGTTGGAAAACTTGCATCATTCATTTTTGCTGTTGGACTTTTTATATTTTGGTATTTTAACAGTATATTTAATATATTATTTCTTACAATACCTTTTCTTGTATATATATTTTTAATTATTTTTGGACAGAAATATATTGACTTATATACAAAAAATAAAAACCTTTATGAACTTATTAGTGATGAAATATCTTTTTTAAATAAAAATTATGATGTTTTTCGCCCTAATATCCATTTTATAGAATATACCCATAATTATGCTTATGACTTAGATATATTTGAAAAAGGTGCCTTATATCACTCTATAAACAGATGTACAACAGCTGATGGTGAAGAATTACTACAACAACTGCTTTTAAACCCTAAGAGAAGTAGTGAAGATATAATAAAAATGCAGGATTCTGTTAAAGAAATGATGCCTTTAAGAGAAGTAAGCCATAATATATCATCTATTTCTTATAAAAACCCAGTATCTTTGGATAACTTTATTAAAACAGTAAGCAGGGATATTACTCCGCCTAAAAAAATAGCTGTAATTTATGTATATATTTCAGCATCTGCTACCATATTATCATTTATTGCATACGGGTTTGGTTTAATCCCCTCATTTATTCCTCTTGGGCTTTTTATTTATCAGTTTACCACTGCTTCATTATTTGCTAAAAAAACAAATGATGAATATTCAAAACTAAATAAAGCAAATAATGCTGCAAAAATATACCTTTTGATAAGCGAAACAATTAAAGACAATAATTTTCAATCAGAAATGCTGAAATCTATAAAAGATGATATGTGTGCAGTCAGCAGTAAAGTAAAAGAACTTCAAAAGATAAACAGTGAGTTTGACCAAAGAAACAGCGGACTTTATTATTTAATATCTAATGGGCTGTTTTTAAGAGATATTATTTTATCTTATAAAATAAATAAATGGATAAAAGAAAATATTTATAATATTCCAGTATGGAATAAGGCAGCTGCATATATTGATGTAATAAACAGTATATCAGTTTTTGGATATAATAACAGCGATTTTATTTTTCCAGTAATAAACAGCAGCACTATTATTAAAGCAGAGAATATGTCCCATCCTTTAATAGACAGCTTAAAACGAGTTGGAAATAATATTGAAATAAATAAAACTCATAAGTTTTTAATTATTACTGGTGCTAATATGGCAGGGAAAAGCACATTTATAAGAAGTATTGGTGTAAATTTAATACTTGCTTCTATGGGTGCTCCAGTGTGTGCATCATCATTTGAATTTTCAAGTGTAGATATTTTTTCAAGTATGCGGACAAGTGATAAATTAATGGACAGCTCATCTTATTTTCATGCAGAACTGCAAAGACTGAAACTATTAAAAGAAAAGGCAGAAAAAAGTGAAAAAATGCTTGTGCTGCTTGATGAAATATTAAAGGGAACAAATTCTCAAGATAAGCTTCAAGGCTCAAAACTTGTATTGTTAAAATTTATCAAACTAAATATTACAGGGATTTTAGCCACTCATGATACAGCTCTTGGAAGTTTATCTGAAGAATATATAGAAAATTTTGAAAACTACTTTTTTGACTTTGATATAGATGAAATCGGAGAGATGCATTTTGATTATAAACTTAAAAAAGGTATATCAAATAATATGAATGCATCTATCCTTTTAAAAAATGTGTTAAATGATTAAAGCCCCTGCATATCTAAATATTCTTGTCTTGCTACCCAGTTTTCTTTAACTTTAACCCAAAGATTTAATCTTACTTTTTTCTCAAAAAAAGATTCTAAATTTTTTCTGGCTGCTGTGCCTATCGTTTTAAGCATAGAGCCACTCTCTCCTATAACTATTCCTTTTTGTGATTCTCTGTTTACATAAATAATAGCATTAACTTCCATTGATTTTAGCTTATCTGAATAATCTTCCACATATACTAATGTATCATGTGGCACTTCATTACGCAGCCGCATAAATATCTGCTCTCTAATATATTCAGAAATCAAAAACTTTTCTGGCTGGGTGGTAATTAAATCTTCATCATACTGCATAATATTTTCTGGCAGTTCATCATAAAGCAAATTCATAAGTGTATCTACATTTATATTTTTAACAGCAGAAACAGGCAGAACATGTTTAAACTTACAGAGTGGGAAGATTTCTTCTGCTGTTTTATAAACCATTTCTTTTGGAGCTGTATCTATTTTTGTTATAATTAATATTTTTTCCTGTGGAGCTTCTTTTATAAGAGATACTAGGTTATTAAAATCTTTACCTCTCTTAGCGCCTGCTTCAACTAATAAACATATTACATCAACAATAGAAAGGCTGTCTACAGCCTGCTGAACTATTGCTTTATTAAGAGTATTTTTTGGTGAATGAAAGCCCGGAGTATCAACAAAAACTGCCTGATACTCTTTTGTAGTTTTTATGCCGTATATTGCATTTCTTGTAGTCTGTGGCGTATGGGATACAATAGCTATTTTTTCACCAATAATTGTATTTAATAATGTAGATTTTCCAGCATTTGGAAGCCCAGCTAAAGCAATAAGCCCTGCATGAAAAGGTTTATTTTCTTCGCTATTCATTGCCTGCTTCCTCTTGATATTCATATCTGCCGCCTAAAATTTCTACTTCCATTAAGTCTATTCTTCTATTTTCTAACCGCTTAATAATAAATTTAAAATTATTCCATATAAACTCATCTCCTATTTTTGGAACTTCACCAGCTATATCAAACACAAGACCTGCAACAGTATCATAGTCATCATCTTCATCAAATTCTTCTATATTAAAATAATCACAGAAATCATTAACACTCATTCTGCCATTTATAATATACTTATTTTCAGAGATTTGTTTAATTTCTTCACTATCTATATCGTATTCATCTAAAATATCACCAACTATTTCTTCTAAAATATCTTCCATCGTGATAATACCTGCTGTGCCGCCATATTCATCAACAACAACCGCTATATGCAGTTTATTTTTTTGGAATTCTTTAAGCATTAAGTCTATTTTTTTAGTTTCAGGCACAAATAAAGGCTTGCGTAAAAGTTTTAATAAATCTTCCATTTTGTAATCTGTTCCTTTAAGGCGTATCAAATCTTTTACATATAATATACCTATTATATTATCAAGTGAGTTTCTATAAACAGGTATTCTTGAATATTCAGTCTCTCTAATTATTTCTTTTATTTCCTCAGTAGAAATATTTTCAGGCACTGCTGTAACATCAATTCTTGGAACCATAATTTCCTTTACATCAATATCTGAAATATCAAAAATATTAGTAATCATTTCGCCTTTATCTGGCTGCAGTTTACCTTCCTTTTCACCAACATTTATTAAAAATTCCAATTCATCTTCAGAAAATTTAGGGTCTTTTTTCAAATTTTTGCCAAAAAGCTTTAAAGAAAAAGCTGTTAATATATCCGATATAAATATAACAGGAAAAAAAAGAATATAAAATTTACTTAAAATTTTAACATGCCTGGAAGAAATACTAATCACTTCATAGCGGGCAAGAGTTTTTGGTATAGTTTCTCCAAACATCAATATTAAAATAAATGCAGCAGCTGCAGAAATTAAAAGAGTATATGATGAAATATACTTGCTGATTATATCTATTATTAAAAATACATTAATTACATTAAATAATGTATTACCTAAAAATATAGTATTTAATACTTTATTTCGCTGAGTAATCCATGCAGAAAGATTGTTTTCGTCATCTTTTGTAAAAAGCTGCTTTGTTTTTACTTCACTAAGATAAGCTGCTGCTGTTTCCATTGTTGAAAAATAAGCAGATAAAAATAAAGAAATTACTAAAAATGCAATCTCCCACCAGATACTAATATCCACGGCTAAACTCCATACATAAAATTTTGTTTGCTAAAATACATGATAAAAAGAATAGAATAGTTTTGAATGAAAAAAGTAAACTTCTACAATAATAATCCATATAAAAATATCACCAATACTAAGTAATATTATATATTAACTATGAAACCGTGCCATAGTCAACAAGTTTTTTTAATATTTTTTCCTGTAATGCAAACATTTCTTCTTCATCTTCCTGACTTGTTTCATGGTCATATCCTAAAAGATGCAGTAAGCCATGTATAAAAAGAAATGCCACTTCCCTGTCTATATTTATTTCTGCTTCTTCTGACTGCCTTTTTGCAGTTTCAAAAGATATAGCAACATCTCCAAGAATAATATCATCTTCCATAGGAAAAGATAACACATCTGTTGCTCTGTCTTTATTTCTATATTCTTTATTATACTTTCTTATTGTTTCATCATCAGTTATAAGTAATGATATTTCATATTCATTACTGCTCATATCAAGCTCATTAAATACAGATTCAGCAACAAGAGTAAAAAATTCATAGCTTAAACAGCAGTTCATTTCATCAGTATATAAAATTTTCATATTATTAATCCTTTTTCATAGCTGCATCATAAGCTCTTACTATTTTTGATACAAGTGGATGACGCACAACATCTTTATCACTGAATTGTATAAATTTAATTTCTGAAATATTATTTAATACATGCATAGCTGTTATAAGTCCACTTCTTTTATCACTTGGTAAATCAATCTGAGTAACATCACCAGTAATAACAGCTTTTGAATTAAACCCAAGGCGTGTTAAAAACATTTTCATCTGTTCTTCTGTTGTGTTTTGAGCCTCATCAAGTATAACAAAAGAATCATTTAATGTTCTTCCTCTCATAAATGCAAGCGGTGCAACTTCTATAACTCCTTTTTCTATTAATTTAGTAACATAATCAATATCCATCATAGTATAAAGTGCATCATAAAGTGGTCTAAGATATGGGTTTATTTTATCAGCAATATCTCCGGGTAAAAACCCTAGTTTTTCCCCAGCTTCTACAGCAGGACGGGTTAAAATAATACGGGCAGCTTTTTTAGATAAAAACTGATTTACAGCCATTGCCATAGCAAGATAAGTTTTACCAGTTCCTGCAGGTCCTATACCAAAAATCATATCGCTTGTGCTCATAGCTTTAATATATTCTCTTTGTGATGGAGATTTTGCGGTTACAATTTTTGCCCAGCCACCTACTTTTATTTTTTCAGTTAATACACCACTTACATCAACATTATTATCTTTGTTAATCATTTTAACAGCATAAACAACATCTTCAGATGTAAGCTCTCTTTTTTCTGCAGTTTTCATTAATTCTTCAAATAATCTATATGCTTTTACAGCATTATTTTCATTTTCTGCTTCTATTGTAACATTATCGCCAAGTGCTGACAATTTAACATTCATATTATTTTCAATTACTTTAATATTGCTGTCCTGTCTGCCAAAAATATAAGGCTGAATAACAGAAGGCACTATAATTTCTTTTGTAATGCTCAAAATTTATACTCCAAATTCATTTTTTATGAATAATAATTCATCTTCTTTTGTATTAACTATACCATCTAACTTTGCTTTTAACAACACATCTAGTGCTTTTTTTATTTCAGGCCCTTTTGGTATACCTGCTTCAATTAAATCCTGCCCAGATAAATCAATTTTTACATTTTTATATTCTGTAAGATAATCTTTTATAATATCCTGCTTACTTTCCCCCATAACAGCAGCAAGAGCAAGTGCACTTTCTACTGATAAATTAGAACATACTCCATATATAAAAGAAGGTTTGTGGTCTTTATATCTTTTAAATAAACTTACAGCATACTCCATATACTTATGGTCATCTTTTAAGATAGATGCTTCTTTTGATGAAAGCTCAAATTTATCTATTAAAGATATAAAATTTTCTCCTTTTTCTGGAAAAAATAATATATTAAACCGCATTCTCCATACTTCAATATCTTCTTCAAATTGTATTTTATACCAGTTTAAAAGATGTTCTGAACGCTTAAATTTATTTATTAATTCATCATCATATTTTATTTTAGTGCTGTAAAATCTAAGCATATTATATTTATTCATTAACTGTAAAGCAAATAAATAACCATCTTCTGCTAAAATATATTTAAGCTCTAAAAACTGTCTTTGACCTATTATTCTGCTGAATAAATCAAGACTTTCGGCATGTTTTATAAGTCTGTCTGTATGGCTGCCTATCTCAAACCCAAAACGGACAGCAAACCGTATAGCTCTATATGCTCTTGACGGGTCATCAACAAAACTTAATGAGTGTAAAACTCTGATTTTTTTATCAAGAATATCTTTCTGACCCATAAAGAAATCAAGTAACAGCCCAAACTGAGCTCCGTCTAAACGAACAGCCATTGCATTTATTGTAAAATCTCTTCGGAAAAGGTCACTTTTAACTGATGATTCTACAACTTCTGGTGCAGCGGCAGGTGTTACATAATATTCTGTTCTAGCAGTTGCAAAATCTATTTTAAATCCATCATCAAAAGAAACAACAGCAGTTTTAAATTTTTTATGAACAAAAACTTTTGCATTATGTTTTTTTGCATAATTAACTGCAAATTTTGCTCCATCACCTTCTATAACAATATCTATATCATAATTATCTTTCTCCATAAGTAAATCGCGGACAAAACCACCTACTACATAAGCTTTATAATGCATTTCTTCTGCTGCTGCACCAATATTCTTTAATAATGATAATATTTTTTTATTAAGATTTTCCTGCATTTTAGATAATACATTTCTATTTTTTAATATACCCAGATTTTTTCTCTTATTTTCAGCATATTTTGACTGTAAAATCATATTTTCATGCATAAGTCTTAAAAGGTCTGTTCTTGTAATAACTCCCACAAGCCCTTTATTTGTTTCAACAGGAAGAAGTTTTTGATTTTGATAAACCATAATAGCTTCCGCTTCATAAAATAAAGTATCAGGACATACTATTTCAAACTCTGTCTGCATAATATTATTAATGCTGTCATATTCAAGACCATGTTTCACACCATGAAGAATATCTTTTCTTGAAATAATACCTATAGTTTTATTATTTTCCACAACAGGAAGATAGTTTAAATTATATTTCATAGTTAAATCCATAGCATCTTTTAATATAGAATGGCTTTGAACTGATTTAACATGAGTAGTCATAATCTCTTGAACAGATTTAACAGGTTTTACTGTTTCTCTAATAACATATTTAAGCATTTCTAATGTTTCAGCAATCATTTTATCTTTAATAATAGCACTGCCTGCAACACTATGACCACCGCCGCCAAATTGAGAAACTATACTTAAAACATTAACTCTTATATCATTGCTTCTTCCTATAAGAACAAGCCTGCCACCTGTTGAAAGCAGAATAAAAAGAGAACTTAAACCTTCTATTATCATAAGCTTATGAACAATAAAAGCTGCTTCATCTACATATTCATCTACTGTTGCACATGAATAAGCTATATCTACACCGCCTACTGTTATAATTGACAGATTTAAAAGCAGTTCATTTAAAAGCATAACCTGAATATTGCTTAACTCTCTCTGCACATAATCATTTGCCGCTGTTGTATCTGCCTTTTGTGATATTAAATATGATAAAGCTAATGCATCATTTGATGAAGTTTTACTGAAAGTGAACAGCCCTGTATCTTCATATATTCCAAGTGCTAAAAATGTAGCTTCAAGAGATGATAAAGCTATACTTTCTTCCTGCATTTTTAAACAAAATATAGAAGTTGCAGCACCTATTTCTAAAATATTTTTTTTATCTGCTGATATATCACAGCTTATACCAGCATGATGGTCATAAATAATAATTTCTTTTGCAATATCTATTAATGCTGCAAGCCTGCCAAGCCTTTGTCTTTGGTTGCAGTCTGTAATAATTAACATATCAATACTTTTTAATTCACTTAAAAGTTTATCATTATACTGCTTAATATTAATATTAAATTTACTGTCTTTAATAAAATTATATACATTATTTTCCATATTTGTACACATAGCTATATGGTCGCAGTTATATAATTTATATGCGGCATAAGCACTTGCTACTGCATCAAAATCCGGGTTAATATGAGTTATAACTATTTTCATTTTCTTGCAAATCTCGGATGAAAGTTCATTATTGTTTTTCTTTTATCATCATCAGTAACATGTGTATATATTTCTGTTGTAGAAATATTTGAGTGTCCTAAAAATATCTGCAAAGTTCTTAAATCAGCACCATTTGAAAGCATATGAGTTGCAAAAGAATGGCGTAAAGTATGGGGTGAAACATGTTTTGTAATATTATTCTGTTTACATTTTTCTTTTACAATATTCCATATATGCTGCCTTGTAAGCATATTTCCATGCTGATTTAAAAATAAATAACCACTATCTATATCCTTTATAAAATATTCCTGTCTTAAAGCAAGATAATCTTCTAAACTTTTTAATAATGATGGGTAAAGTGGCACAATTCTTTGTTTTGAGCCTTTACCTGTTACTTTTATTATACCCCTTTTAAAATCAATATCCCTGATTTTAACAGCTGTTAACTCACTTACACGCATACCTGTTGCATAAAGCGTTTCCATTATCAAATAATTTCTTTCTTTTACAGGTGTAGATAAGTCATTCCTTGATATTAATTTTTCTACTTCATCAAAATCAAGAAAATCAGGCAGTTTATGCCACTGTCTAGGTTTTGCAATAAACTCTACTGGGTTTACTTTTATCTCTTTTTCTACTATTAAAAAATCAAAATACTGACTTATGCCTGAAAGTCTGCGAAGTATAGTTTCTAATGACTGCTGATTTTTACGCATATATGACATAAAGGCAACAATATCTTCTGGTGTAATCTCTTTAATATCCTTTTTATAAAATTTATATAAAGTTTCTAAATCAGAAAGATATGATATAACAGAATTATCACTCATTCCAAGCTCAAACCGTAAAAACTGTTTAAATTCGTTATACTTATAAGGTTTAGTTTCTATATTCATATAAATATTACCTGTTATTTACTATATCATAAATTGGTTTTAATATATCATCATCTGATAAACTGCATATATCTGCACCAAGAGAAGCCACTTTCCCATTTGCTCCATGGAAATCACTCCCACATGAAATTATAAGCCCATTTTTTCTAGCAATCTCTGCAAATACATCTTTTTTATCAAAAGGGTTATGGCTTGAATATGCTTCCAAACCATCAAGCCCAAGTTTTTTATATTCTTTTACTACATCATCAAGTTTATCATTTTCAAGTTTTAATGTATAAGGATGAGCAATAATAGATATTCCACCTGCATTTTTTATTACATTTAATGCTCTATCTACTGACACCTGCTGCTTTTTAAATGCAAGGCTGCTATTATCTTTTAAATATAAATCAAACGCTTCCTGTATAGAAGTGACAATATTGTTTCTTAATAAATATTTTGCCACATGCGGTCTGCCAAGCTGAGAGTCAGGGTTATCTATTAAATCTCCTATTTTTACATTTTTTTTCACAAGTTTAGATAAAGCTGCAATCATTTTCTCATTTCTTTTTCTTCTATAATACTGCACTTCTTCTTCCATTTCCTGCAAGGTTTTATTATTTATATCTATAAAAAGCCCTACAATATGCAGCTCTCCCTTTTCTACTTCCACACTTATTTCTATACCGGGTATTCTGTTTACTATGCTTTTTTGAGCCATAAATTCACTTATTCCTGCAGTAGTATCATGGTCTGTTAAAGCAAGATGAGTAATATTTAATTTTTCAGCCATATTAATAAGCTCTTTTGGACTATATGAGCCATCAGATGCTGATGAATGGCAGTGTAAATCTATCATACTATATTCCTTATATAAATTATATAATATTATATAATATCTAGCACATAATATAACAAGTATTTTTTATCAATAATTATAAGAAATCTTTTACATTACTTACTATAAATTTATGTTTATTTTTTACAATATTTATGAAATAATAAAAGAATTACATTATGGGAGTAAAAGTATGGGAAAAAATCAAGGAAAAGAAACACTTAATATTACCCGGAGAACTCTGCTTAAAGGCAGTGCAGCTCTTATGCTTACTGCCTGCACATCTAAAAAAGCAGTAGAAGAAACAGCAGCAAAGGAAACAACAGTAGATAATATTACTGAAAATCAGCCGCTTATCCAAAATCCTGAAGCAGTATTTGATACTTCACTAAAAGTGGTTAATACTCACCACAGAATACACTGCCACGGATCATGTATGTTAAAAGCATATGTAAAAAACGGCAGGCTTGTAAACCTTACATCTATGGGTGATATTCCTAGAGAAAATTCAAAAGAAAAAGATGAAGATTTATTTATGCGTCAACGCAGAGCATGCCCTAGAGGTCTTTCTGAAAAGAAACGCTTGTATGCTCCAAATAGAATAAAATATCCTATGAAGCAGACAAAAGAAAGAGGCGATATAACAGGGTTTGTCCGCATAAGCTGGGAAGAAGCTGCTAAAACAGTAGCATCTTACTTAAAAGAAATGCAGGAAAGACAAAAAGAGCTTGGATATCTTCCTATTTTTGCAACTGGTAACTCTCCTGCAAAATATTTAGGCACAACTCTTGATATATACGGCCACCACTCTGCAGGAAACCAAATGGATGCAATGTATGCCGCTCTTGGACCAAAAGTTCAAGGTAATCCTGCTATTGATATATTAAACTCTAAATTAATAATCATATGGTCTACAGATACTAGAACTACACAACCACACTTAACATTCTTTTTAACTAAAGCAAAAGAAGCAGGTATACCTATTGTTGTAGTAGACAGCAGATTTACAGATACAGCTGCAACTTACAGCACAGGTATTGGTAAAGTTCCAGGGTTTATTGCTGTAAGACCGGGAACAGACAGTGCAATGCTTGCTGCTATGGCTTATGTTCTTTATAAGAAAAAACTTTATAATGAAAAATTTTTAAAAGAATATACTTTTGGATTTTTTCCAAATGATACAGTTACAAGCAACTCTAATATAGAAAATCCTGTTACAAAAACATTATATAAAGGTCAGACTTTTACAGTGCCAGCAGGAGAATCTTTTGCAGAATATCTTGAAAGCCTTGAAAAACAGTATAAAGATTATAAAGGGGTGCTTAACTGGGCAGCATCATTAACAGGCACAACTGCAGAAATAATTGAAAACCTTGCATTAGAATATTGTAAAGCATCAGCAGCAGCATTTTTCTGTGGCTGGACTACAGGCGGTGCACAAAGAACTAATAATGGATTATATTATTCATGGTTTTTAATAGCGCTTGCTGCAATGACTGGAAATATTTCAAGACGAGGTGGCGGCTTTGGTATGATTGCACCAAGTGATGGTTATAAAATTAAAATAGGCTCTAACCCGCCACTAACTGATGCTAAAAAATACGGCTCTATTAAATTTTCTATTTTTTCACTTCCAGAAGTTATTTTAACAGGCAGAGATGCAAGAACTGCAGAGCAGCTTAGAGATGATGTAAAATTATTAAACAATATTGATTTAGGCAACGACCCAAGGCTTCATATAGAAATGGTTATTAAAGGCGAAGGCTCTGGCGATTTCTTTACTCAAAAAGCAAATATTAACAGAAAAATAGAAGCATTTAAAAAAGTGAAATATGTTGTATGTTATGAACAGCAAATGAGTACTACTGCAAAATATTCTGATATTATACTTCCTGCTGCTATGAATTTAGAGCAGACATTCTTTACTTATGGTCAGATGAATTGTGAGCTTGATGTGGCACATAAAGTTTCAGAACCACTTTATGACTGTAAACTTGATAGAGAAATAACAAGGCTTATTTGTAAAGAGCTTGGTATTGAACTTAAAAACTATACTGATGAAGAAATAATGAAAGCTCAATGGGAAAAAGCAGAGTTTCCAAAAGGATATGCAGAGATAAATCCAAAAAGAACTATGCCTGATTTTGATACAATAATGCAAATGGGTGAATACCAGCTGCCTACTCCACTTGATAAAACTTATATTGATACTATGAACTATAAACCAGGAGAATTTCCAACTGATACTGGCAGAATAAACTTTTATTCTCCATATATGGCTATGAGACAAAGAGCACAGCACCCAGTTTACGGTCCTAGATATATACCTTCAAAAGAAGGATATGAAACAATCCAGAAAAAAGAAAAAAGCCGTAAAGGCGTTGCTTATGGTTTACAGTTTATAACTCCACATGTTATTCACAGAGCACACTCTACTTTTGATACTGTTCCTTTACTGCAAGATACATACGATAACTATGTAGAAATATCTGATGCAGATGCAAAAACAAGAGGAATAAAAACAGGAAATATTGTTTATGTTTATAATGATTATGGATGTATAAAACTTCCTGCACTTGTAAGCTCACGCCCTATGCCTGGTGTTATTGTTATTAATGAAGGAAGAATATATAACCCAAGCAGCGAAGAAACATATACAGCTTATTTTGATGTTACTGGAAAAGGTGAATATAAAGAAATAGTTACACCTGTTGATTTAGGTGCATGTGTATCTACCCTTACTGTTGATATGGAATCTGGTGCAGGTGACCCAGTTACTCATCAGTTTACAAATAAATCAGGTGGATTTGCTGCCAGTGGTAACTTATGTGAAATAAGCATTAAAAAACCAAATTAGGAGAATATTATGAAACAATGGGGTTTTTATTTTGATGAAACAAGATGTGTTGGCTGCAAAGCCTGCATGATTGCCTGCAAAGAAAATAATGAAGAATTAAGGGGTGATATTAATATTCACCAATATAATATTAATACAGATTATACAAAAGATAATAAAGTAAACATTCCATCTATAGATGAATGCAGCAAATATTATATGAAAGAAAACTGGCGGAGGGTATCGCAGACAATAGAAGGCACTTTTCCAGCATTAAAAATGACAAATCTTTCAATATCCTGCAACCACTGCATAAATCCTGCATGTATTCCTGCATGCCCTGTTGAAGCTATCAGTAAAGACAGTGAATATGGTATTGTGCAGTCTGATAGAAGTATATGTATATCTTGTGGCAGCTGCGAAGCAGAATGTCCTTGGGAAGCACCACAATATTATGATAAAAACTATGCAGATTATGCAGAAGAAGACCCTGCAAGACCGCGTATGACTAAATGCAACTTATGTATAGGCAGAATAAAAGAAGGCTTAAAACCAGCATGTGTTGCTGTATGCCCTGCTAGAGCATTAGATGCAGGACCAATTGAAGAACTGAAAATCAAATATAAAGATGCAGTTACTTCTACAGCTAATTTTAATAATATAGAAAAAATCAAGCTGCATAAACCAAACCTGTTATTAACAGCTAAATATGCAACAAAATAATGGAAAAAGAGTTATATATAAGACGGCATAGAGACTATGCCGTCTTTTCAAAAATATTTGCAGGTCCAGTTGATAGTGATACAAAACAGGTTATTATAAATTTGTTTAATAATCTTATTATATTTGCCAGACATATGCAGGATGAAAGTTTAAAAAACAGTCTTGAATTTGTTATAGATTTTTTACAAAAAAATAATGAAGAAGAACTAAATAGAATATATACTTCTCTATTTGTTTCTGGGGGATATGGAAAAATACTATGCCCTGTTGAATCTTTCTATCTTGATAATACTGGACAAATTATGGGAGAAAAAAGAGATGCAGTCTTTGAAATATATGTAAAAAATAAATTAAGCCTTGTAAAAACATTTAAAGAACAGGAAGACCATATTGCTGCAGAACTTTCTTATATTTCTATAAAAAATAAAGAAATATTAGAAGATAATTATATTCAGCAGTTACTTGATAATAACATTAATGAGCAGTATATTTTTATAAAAAACCATCTACTGCCTCTCATTCATTATTTCATTCTAGATTTAAAAAAATATGATAAAAGTATGCTTTATTTTGAAACTGCATGTATTATAAAAAAATATTTAGAGTATGACTTTATTAAAAGTTATGGATAATATTTATTTTATTTTTTTTACTATTACACCAGTTACAAGGGGTTTTTCAAGTATACTTTGAGAATATACTTTTGTTTCATATTTTAAATTATTAGGTCTTAAAAATATTACATCATCTTTTTAAGACAGTATCTTATATGCATTGCATTATTTTTATCATTAAGAAATGTAATATAAGGCATATTCATATCAAGGTTATTAATAACAGGCTTAATATATGATACTGGTGCTGCAAGAAAAATATCACCATTATTAATTAATGGTGCCATACTGTCATCTGCTGCTTCTATTAAAAACGGTAAATCATATATATTTTTTAATAATGCATCACATTTTTCATATCTGTATGGGTTTATCTCCCCTGATTTATATACTGGAATATTTATATATATGTCTTTTGTTTTATTATCCATTTCTCCATACTTTACATGTAAATTCTTGTTATATAAAAAACTACCTGCACTATCTGCAAGTCCTAAAAGATAATCTGTTGTAGTGCCTAAAATAATACTTAAATTAATTATTAATGAATATGGTGTTTCTATTTTTTCAGAAATATAATGGTTTAATCTAAATGATGATTGACACAGTCTCATATAAAAGATTTATCAATGAGCTAAATGTTAGAAATGTAATAGGTTCAACAGTGTTAAAATTAAAATCTGAAAATGGCGGGAAATCACCTGTTATTATTTATGATAGTCAAGGGATAAATAATTTCCATGATAAACAGCATCTTCAATTAAGTCTTGAGGGTAAAAATGGCTTAAATGGCACAATATATACATTTAATACATTAGAAGAATTATCTAAATATTTTGTACTTGATTATAATAAAGTAAAAGATGCTGCTGACAGTTATAATAAATTAATGGCTTTTGGTAAAGATACAGAATTTAATAAAGATGTGGATGCTATGATTGGAGCTCAAGAGCCTACTCTTTTAACAAGTGCTAAAAATATTTTAGGTATTCGCCATTTTTATGCTGGTTATCAATTTAATAATAATGGCTCATTAGTAACTGGTAAAATGGATGCACCATCAGTATTATCAGCATTTTTCAGTGAAATATTAGACCTTGATGGTGGTGGTAATGGGTTTGGTGGTATAGGCACAGGCATTAGAAGATTTCAGATACAGTATAGAACACCTTTTGGACTTGATTTTGCTCTTATTGAATATGATTTAGTATATGGCAGGCAAACAGTTGCTAAAGCTGAATATATACCAAGAGTTGCAGTATCATATACATATAAAAAAGACGGCTTATATGCAAAAATTGCAGGAACTTATGGTATATTAAATGGTGAATTAGTTGATATAAAATCCGCAAATACCAATTCTTCTTACGGCACTGTTCATGCTTTTCATATAGGCGGTGCAGTTAAAAAAATAATAGGAAATTTTCATTTTGCTGTATTAGCATCTTATGGTATGAATGCAGACCTTTATAATGAGCAGAAAACTGTATATTCAAATGGTGGTTATCTGCACCAAAAATTAAATTCTATGACTATTGGTAGTATTACATATAACGGTATAGATTCCTATATTGTAGATGAAAATGGTAAAATAAGTAATGTAACAAGGGTATCTGCTTATGCAGAATTTGGATATAAAATAGTTCCATCATTTTCATTAATTGCTGGTGGTGGTTATCAATATACAAAAAATGATTCTGCTGAGTAAAACAATTTAGATATACACAGCTACTCAGTATTTATAAAGGCACCATTCACATTAAGTAAAAACTTTTCAATTATCACTCAAGCTGGTTGGTATGATACAATTGGCATTGTAGATAATAATAGTGAAAATTTAGGATCTTTTATACTTATTACCCAGTTAAGAGCAACATTTTAAAAAAATATATAAAAAGGGGCAGTTTTAATTCTGCCCCTAAAAATATTAATTATTTTTTAATTTAATTTTTCTATGATATTCCTGTAAAGAGTATACTTCAAATCTGCCAAAATCTGCCTTTTCTTTTAAACCGTCACAAGCAGCTGCAATGCCTGAAAAAGTAGATGTCATAGGCACACCTTTTAATAATGCAATAGAGCGTGTTTTAATTTCATCAGTAATTGCATCTTCCCCATCTTCTCTTGTCATTATAATCCACTGAATTTTATTTTCATTTAAAAGGTCTACAAGGTTTGGACGCCCTTTTGATATTTTAAATATTGCATTTGATTTAATATTATTATCATAAAGCATAGTAGAAGTGCCTTCTGTTGCATAAATATTAAACCCAAGCTCTGCTAAATCTTTTAAATAAGGCACAGCCCTTTCTTTATCTTTATTATTAAGGGATACAAAAATATTGCCACTTTCTGGAAGTTTGCCACCTGCAGCTATTTGAGATTTAAGATATGCAAGCCCTTTGCTTGTATCCATACCCATAACTTCACCAGTAGAGTGCATTTCTGGGCTTAAAAAAATATCTGCCCCTATAAATTTAGAAAATGGAAATACTGCTTCTTTCACTGTTGTATATGGTGGGATAATTTCTTCAGTAAAGCCAATTTGTGACAATGTTTCTCCAAGCATACATCTAACTGCATATTTAACTAAGGGTTCACCAATAGATTTGCTTACAAAAGGTGCAGTTCTTGATGCTCTAGGGTTTGCCTCAATAATATATACATGATTATTATGCACTGCATATTGTATATTCATTAGACCGCATACATTTAATTCTTTTGCTAATGCAAATGTATGGCTTCTGATAGTATCAAGTATTTCTTTGCTTAATGTCATTGTAGGAATAACAGCAGCAGAATCTCCTGAATGAATACCAGCTGGCTCCACATGTTCCATAATACTACCAATAACAGTAGTTTTTCCGTCTGATATACAGTCTACATCAACTTCCACTGCATCATTTAAGAATTTATCTATCAATATAGGATTATCATTAGAAAGCTGCACTGCATATTTTATATATTTTTCAAGGGTTTCACGAGTATAAGCTATAACCATACCTCTGCCACCTAAAACAAATGATGGACGCACAAGAACTGGATAACCTATTCTTTCAGCAATATCTAATGCTTCCTGCTCTTTATAAGCAATACCATTTTCCGGCTGTTTTATATTAAGCTTATTAATAAGTTTTTGAAATCTGTCCCTGTCTTCTGCAAATTCTATACTGTCTGGATTAGTTCCAATAATATTTACACCACAGTTTTCAAGCTCTCTTGCAAGGTTTAAAGGTGTTTGACCACCAAACTGCACTATAACACCAGCACATTTTTCTCTTTCATAAATATGCAGAACATCTTCAATAGTTAAAGGCTCAAAATAAAGTTTATCACTAATATCATAATCTGTTGAAACTGTTTCTGGGTTAGAGTTTACCATAATACAATCATACCCTGAGGCTTTTAAAGCAAATGAAGCATGAACACAGCAGTAATCAAATTCTATACCCTGACCAATCCTGTTTGGACCGCCCCCTAATACCATAATAGATTCTCTACTATTTTCAAGCCGTGCAGGCTCAGAATATTCACTGTAAGATGAATAATAATATGGAGTTTTTGCATAAAATTCACCAGCACATGTATCAACTGCTGCATAACCTGGTGCAATATTTATTTCTTTTCTTTTATCTCTAACAGCCTTTTCTGTTACATTTAATAAAAATGCAATTTGTTTATCAGAAAATCCAAACTCTTTAGTTTGAATAAAAAGCTCTTTATCTTTTGATAAACCATCTAAACTACCAGCTGATTTTATTTCATCTTCAAAAGCTGTTATTTCCTGTAAATGCCTTAAAAAATATTTATCTATTTTAGAATATTCATATACAGTATCAACAGAATAACCTTTTTTAAATGCTGCCCTTACTGCAAATACTCTGTCTGCTTTAGGCACTTGCAGTGCAATATTTAATTCTTCATCTGTCATATTTTCATAAACATCATCTTTGCCATCTGCACCAAAACCACTTCTGCCTATTTCAAGTGAACGAAGTGCTTTTTGGAATGACTGTTTAAAAGTCTTCCCAATAGCCATTGCCTCCCCAACTGATTTCATTTGAGTGCCAAGAGTGGAATCTGCATTTTGAAATTTTTCAAAGGTAAATCGTGGGATTTTTGTAACTATATAGTCAAGAGCAGGCTCAAAACAAGCTGGTGTTTCACCTGTTATATCATTAATTAATTCATCAAGAGTATAGCCAACTGCCAGTAATGCTGCAATTTTTGCAATAGGAAAACCTGTTGCTTTTGAAGCAAGTGCAGAAGAGCGTGATACCCTAGGGTTCATTTCAATAATAATTCTTCTGCCATCTTTTGGATTTACTGCCCATTGAACATTTGCTCCGCCAGTTTCCACACCTATTGCCTGCATAACTCGCAAACTGTCATCACGCATTGCCTGATATTCTCTATCAGTTAATGTTTGGATAGGTGCAACAGTAATAGAGTCTCCAGTATGCACTCCCATTGGGTCAAAGTTTTCAATAGAGCATACTATGACTGAATTATTTTTTTTATCTCTCATCACTTCCATTTCATATTCTTTCCAGCCAAGAAGTGATTCTTCAATTAAAACTTCACTGTTTCGGCTTTCAAAAAGACCACGGGTTACTATTTGCTGAAATTCTTCTTTATTATGAGCAATACCGCCGCCTGTTCCTCCAAGAGTAAAGCCCGGGCGTATAATTAAAGGCCATGTACCAATAACTTCAGCAACCGCAGCAGCTTCCTGCATAGTATGTGCTGAGCCTGATCGTGGTAAATCAAGCCCAATTTCTCTCATAGTCTTTTTAAAAAGCTGCCTGTCCTCTGCTTTATTAATACTTTTAACAGAAGCTCCAATCATTTCTACGCCATATCTTTTTAATATACCTTTATCATAAAGCTCTACAGCTAAATTTAATGCAGTCTGTCCTCCAAGAGTAGGAAGAATAGCATCTGGTCTTTCTCTTCTTATTATTTCATGCAAAATATCTGCTGATAATGGCTCAATATATGTTCTATCTGCAAATTCAGGGTCTGTCATAATAGTAGCAGGATTTGAATTTACAAGCACTATTTCATAACCTTCATTTTTTAAAGCCTTACATGCCTGCACTCCAGAATAGTCAAACTCACAGCCCTGCCCTATTACAATAGGTCCTGCACCTATAATCATTATTTTTTTAATATCATTTCTTTTAGGCATCTTAACACTCCATCATTTTTCTAAAAGTTTCAAAAAGATAAAGTGAATCGTTTGGTCCAGGTGCAGCTTCAGGATGATACTGGACACTGAAAAATGGCTCTGTTTTATGTCTGATACCTTCTAATGTATTATCGTTCATATTTATATGAGTTATTTCTAAGCATGATGGTATATTTTTAATATCAAGGGCAAAGTTATGGTTTTGTGATGTTATTTCTACCTGATTAGTTATTAAATTTTTTACAGGATGGTTAAGACCATGGTGCCCAAATTTTAACCTGTAACATGAGCATCCTGCAGAAATTCCCATAATCTGATGCCCTAAACATATACCCATTAAAGGCACTTTTCCTGTAAAATATTTTGCTGCATTTATTGCATAATAAAGAGATGATGGATCAGCTGGTCCGTTTGATAAAAACACACCATCTGGTTTCATTTCCATAACTTTTACAGGGTCATATCCAGCTGGCACACAAGTAATCTGCATATCATGAGCTGCAAGACTTCTTAATATATTATATTTTATACCAAAATCATAAGCCACAACTTTATATGTGCCTTCGTTATTCCATTTAAACACTTCACCAGCTGTAACACGATTTGCATAATCCTGATTATCAAGCCCTTCCCATGCTTTAGCTTTTGCAACTGCTTCTTCAATTGAAATATTTTCATCACTGCAATGTAAAAAACCTTTTAAAGAGCCCTGCTCCCTAAGCATTAATGTAAGTCTTCTTACATCTATTCCTGTAATAGCTGGAATATTATGTTGTTTTAACATATCCTGTAAACTTATTTGAGATGAATAGTTAGATGGTTCATTTATATTACAAACTATAAGCCCGTTTAAAAAAAGACTGCGTGATTCTAAAAACTTTAAATCAATACCATAATTACCTATTTCTGGAGCAGTAAGCGAAACAAACTGACCTGCATAAGATGGGTCACTTATGATACCTTCATACCCACTCATTCCTGTATTAAAAACTGTCTCCCCAAGTTTATCAACACAGGCACCAAAAGAACAACCCTTAAATACTTCTCCATTTTCAAGGGCAAGAAAAGCTTTTTTTAAGCGTTTCTCTTTCCAATTAAAACTCATATAATATTACCCCATATTTATTTTATAGTTTTATCTAAAAACAGGCAAAACTTGAATATATTATAGATATACATATTTACTGTCAATAAATAATTTTTATTATTTCTAAAATGGATTCTTAACTAACAGGACAAATGTTACACTTTTAGTAAAAAATAAATCTTAACTTAATATAAATCAAGCAATAATTTATTTTCAATAACAATCTCATATGGAGATTTAAAATTTAAGCATGTTTTAGCAGTATTATTATATCTATCTTCATGCTGTTTAAGAGCCTTAATTAATTCATCTTTGGAATAGAATTTATTATTTGCATATAAAATTTTTCCATCCTCTCTATGACTTCTTTCCACCTTTCCATTCTGCCAAGGTGAATAAGGTCTTATTCGTTTAATAGTATATCCTTTCTTTTCAGCTGTCTCTTCAAAATAGCTTTTCTTGTTTGTAACTTCCTTATCATTTACAAACTCATAGCCATTATCCACTTGAATTGTTTTTAGTGGAAAGCCAAATTTACTTTCCAGTTCGTCTAAAAACTTACCTGTTTCAAATGTGCTTTTTTCTTCTACTATTTCTAATACTCTCATTCTGCTGTATTCATCTATCGCTGTTATCTGATAATATTTTTTACCATAGCTGGAAAACATTATACATTCCTGTGGAACATATTTTATATCTATCTGAACCTTGTCGCCTATATACTGACCTGTTATTGGTTCATATCTTGTATAGCTCTTTTTTGACTTGTTTAATGACTTTAAGCCTTTCTTCCTTATCTGCATACACATACTGCCAAAACTACGATTATAACCAATTTCTAGAAGTCTGACATATACCTCCGCATTACCATACAAACCATGCTCGGCATATGTGTTAAATATTAAATCAAGCTCTTCTTTACTATGCTTATTTGGACTGGTTCTTGGTCTACGACTTTTAAAAGATAAACTCTGAACTGTTCCATCATATTTCTTTAAATGCCTGTATACAAACATACGGTTCACTTGATATTTGCGGGCTGCTTTCGTTGCTCCTTTTTTTAATGCATACTCACATAACCGTTGACGAAATCGCATTTCTTCTGTTATTATCACTTTATTCATTGTGATACCTCTTAGTTTAGTTTAGTTTTTTGCTTAATTTTATACTATATACTAAGAGGTATTTTTTTATACTTATTTTTGTAACATATGTCTCATAATCTTACATAATTTTTATTATTTCTAAAATGGATTAATTATAAAAACTTCCCTTATCCTTAAATATTTAAGGATAAGGAAAATTATAATCTACTAAAAGATAAATGACTTAATTTATTTTATAAAAAGCATTTCTCTGTATTTAGGAAGCGGCCATAAAGTATCTGATACTATTTTTTCTAATCTATCAACAACTTCTCTTAATTCTGCCATTGCTTCAAGTATTTCTTCATGAAGTCCTGTAACAGCTTTTTCCATTTTTTCAGTTTTTTCTGTTAAATCTTCAAGACCTTTACCTAAAAGCTCTACATTTCTTTTTAATGCATCAACACCAACAGTAATTCCTGCATCAGTTGCAGATTTTACAGCAGAAAGCTCTGTTTTAAATTCTTCTATTACAGCAGGTAAAATATTATTACGAACTATATTCAATGCTACTTCGCCTTCAATTCGTATTTTACGGTGATATTCTTCCAAAAATACTTCAAACCTTGATTGAAGTTCTTTTTTTGAATAAACTCCATACTTACCAAAAAGATTAATATTTTTATCATTTACTAAACTGCGAAGTGCATCCATTGTATTAACAGCATTTGGAAGTCCCCTGCGTGCTGCTTCATCTTTCCATTCATCTGTATATCCATCGCCGTTAAAGATAACTCTTTTATGTGTTTTAATAATATCTTTTAACACTTTTTGAAGTGCATTATTAAATGCTTCTTCATTACCTATATGGCTTTCAAGCTGTTCAGAAATATAATCAAAAGAATCTGCCACAATAGTATTTAATACTGTCATTAGACCAGAACATGACTGGCTTGAGCCTGGTGCCCTAAATTCAAATTTATTGCCAGTAAATGCAAAAGGACTTGTTCTATTCCTGTCAGTTGCATCTTTTGGTAAATTTGGAAGAGTATCTACACCTATCTGCATAACTCCTGCTTTATGTTTAGAATTATTTTCTCCCTTTTCTATATTCTCAATTACTTCATTAAGCTGGTCTCCAAGATAAATAGAAATAATAGCAGGTGGTGCTTCATTTGCTCCAAGTCTGTGGTCATTTCCTGCATGGGCAACTGTAGCTCTCAGCATATCAGCATGAGAATCAACAGCTCTAATAATACCAGATAATACAGTTAAAAATACAGCATTCTGCTGAGGGTTATTACCAGGATTTAAAAGATTAATATCCCCATAATTTATAGACCAATTATTATGTTTACCACTGCCATTTACTCCTGCAAATGGTTTTTCATGTAAAAGACAAACAAATCCATGCCTGTCTGCTATAAGACGAAGTGTATCCATAATAAGCATATTATGGTCAACTGCTAAATTTAAATCTTCAAACATTGGTGCAAGTTCAAACTGTCCAGGAGCAACTTCATTATGACGGGTTTTTGCAGGAACTCCTAATCTCCATAATTCATGTTCAACTTCATTCATAAAATAAAGCACTCTTTGATGTATTGAGCCAAAATAATGGTCTTCTAATTGTTGATGTTTTGGCGGTGTTGCACCAAACAATGTTCTGCCAGTCTGCAAAAGGTCTGATCTGTGTAAATAAAATCTTTTATCTATTAAAAAATATTCCTGTTCAGCACCAAGAGTTATTGTAACTTTTTCTTCTTTTAAACCAAAACATTTCATAAGCCTTTGAGTAGATAATGAAAGACACTGAATAGAGCGTAAAAGTGGTGTTTTTTTATCAAGAGCTTCCCCAGTATATGAACAAAAAGCTGTTGGGATACATAAAGTAGCACCATTTGTATGGCGTTTAATAAATGCTGGGCTTGTAGGGTCCCATGCAGTGTATCCTCTTGCTTCAAATGTTCTGCGTAAACCACCTGATGGGAAAGATGAAGCATCAGGCTCACCAACAATTAAATTTTTAGCAGAAAATGCAAATATAGCATTTTCACCTTCTATGTCTAAAAAAGAATCATGCTTTTCAGCAGTTGAGCCAGTTAAAGGCTGAAACCAGTGTGTAAAATGAGTTGCACCTCTTTCTATCGCCCACTGTTTCATACCATGAGCAACATCAGCTGCTATTTCTGGGTCAAGCAGTGCTCTATTATTAATAGTATTTAATAGCTTTTCTGCTGATTTTTTTGGTAAATATTCTCTAATAGCTTTTGCATTAAAAACATCTTCACCATAATGTTCTAATGTTGCTTTTTCTGCTTTTGCATATTCCTTTGCTTTATTTTCTGCAATAGCATTAATAGTCAAGTATCGTTTTGAAAAACTCATACTGCCTCCTTAAATTTCATTATATATTAATTTTTATCTTTTTTATTTCACTGCATAATTAATGCAATCTAAGTGCCAAAAATTTTTACATTTCAGATAATACATAAAACTTCTTTATTTTAAAAGAAAAAATAATAAATTTTAAATATTTCTCTATAATTATTTTTTACAAAACTGTAAAACAAAAATATTAGTTTTACAATTTTTTCCAAAAAATTTTATAAAAAATCTTATTTTTACATAAAAAAATTATGGCATAGTTTTTGATTATAATAAATATTAAGGAATAAATAGTTAGGAGTATTTAAATGTATCCTGAAAATACAGGGCTTTATAACAGCCAATATGAAAAAGATGCCTGTGGTGTGGGGCTTATTGCTGATTTAGAAAATATACCAACACATCAAACTGTAAAAAATGGTATTACAATTTTAAAAAATTTAATGCACAGAGGAGCAACAGGCGGAGACCCTGAAACTGGTGACGGTGCTGGTATCCTTACTTCTCTGCCAGATGAATTTTTTAGAAAAGCAGTAAAAGAAAAACTGCCAGAATATGGCAAGTATGGTGTTGCTGTTATTTTTGGCGGAGAAAATATTGAAGATGATATTGAAAAAATTTTAACAGAAAAATGTGGCGAAATTATCTGCTGGCGGGATGTGCCTATTGATATTAATGCAGTAGGTAAAGCTGCAAGAGTTACATGTCCTAAAATAAGGCAAATATTTATAAAAAGTAAATATGATAATAATGCACAATTTGAAAGAAAACTTTTTACAGCAAGAAGGTTGATAGAAATTAAATTTAAAAATGTATATATATCTAGTATGTCATCAAAAAGTATAGTATATAAAGGGCTTTTTATGGCAACTCAGGTAGAAAACTTTTATCTGGATTTAAAAGATGATTCTTTTAAATCACCTATTGCATTAGTTCACCAAAGATACAGCACAAATACATTTCCTACATGGGAGCTTGCTCACCCATTCAGGTATATTGCTCATAATGGTGAAATAAACACATTAAAAGGTAATTTAAATAATCTTGCATGCAGAGAATTGCAGTTTTCATCAGAGCTTTTAGGAGAAGATTTAAAAGAAATTCTGCCTCTAATTAAAGATGGCCAAAGCGACTCTGCATCTCTTGATAATATGTTTGAACTGCTTGTTGCAAGCGGCAGAGATTTATGCCATGCAATGCTTATGCTTATACCACAGGCATGGGGCTCAAAATACCACATGGGTAAAGATGTAAGAGCATTTTTTGAATATAATTCAGCATTAATTGAACCATGGGACGGTCCTGCTGCTGTTGCTTTTTCAGATGGCATTAATGCTGGAGCAATACTTGATAGAAACGGACTTCGTCCAGCAAGATACACTGTTACTACTGATAATGTCTTAGTGCTTGCTTCTGAAACAGGTGTTCTTGATATTCCTGAAGATAAAGTGTTAAAAAAAGGCAGACTTCGTCCTGGAGAAATTATATACTGTGATTTAGAAAACCATAGAATTATATATGATGCAGCCGTTAAAAAAACTGCTGCTAGAAACCTGCCATATAGAAGATGGATTAATGAAAATAGAATATATGTTCATGGACTTTTTGAATCACTTTCCCCTGCTGAACCATCAAAAAATATTATAAAAAAGCAAAAACTTTTTGGATATACTAAAGAAGATTTTGATTTTATTATTAAACCAATGGCAGAAAAAGGAGCAGAAGCTGTTGGCTCAATGGGAAATGATGCTGCTTTGGCAGTATTAAGTGAAAAGCCACAGCTTTTATTTAACTATTTTAAACAGCTTTTTGCTCAGGTTACTAACCCGCCAATAGATTCTATAAGAGAAGATTTGGTAATGAGCCTTATTACATTTATTGGCAATAAAGGCAATATATTAGAAGATGGTGAACACCATGCAAGAGTAATTGAGCTTCCAAGACCAATTATTACAAATGATGAGCTTAAAAGACTTAGAAATATTAGTGAAGAAGGCTTTAAATCTGCTGTTATTAATATATCATTTAAAAACGATTTAGAGCAGTCTTTAAAAAATATTGCAGAAAAAGCTGTTGCAAAAGTAAAAGAAGGCTGTCCTATTTTAATACTCAGTGATAAAAATATTGAAGACGGATATACACCAACCCCGTCTCTACTTGCTGCTACTGCTGTAAACAAAGCATTATCAAAAGCAGGAATACGCTCAGAATCAGCAATTATTTTAGAAACAGGTGAAGCTAGAGAAGTTATGCACTTTGCACTGCTTTTAGGGTATGGTGCAACAGCTGTATGCCCTTACCTCGCACTTGAAAGCATATCTGCCCTTGTTGATGATAATGAAATAAAAGCAGATAGAGTTAAAGCTGCTGAAAACTATGTTAAAGCCGTTGATAAAGGGCTTTTAAAAGTAATGAGTAAAATGGGAATTTCCACATTAAGAAGTTATAGAAGCGGTCAGCTTTTTGAAGCAGTTGGCTTAAACAGTGATATTATAAAAGAATACTTTACAGGCACTGCAAGCCGTATTAATGGTATAGGTTTAAAAGAAATAGAGTATGAAGCATTAATTAGAAGAAAAGCAGCTGATGAAAATAATGACAATATGCTTTCTTCTGGCGGACTGTATCATTACAGAAAAGATGGAGAAAATCATTTATGGACACCTGAGAGCATAACATTATTTAGACAAGCTGTTCAAGGCAATAATAAAGAAAAATATAAATCTTATGCAAAACTTATTAATGAGCAGTCAAAACATTTATGCACATTAAGGGGACTTTTTGAATTTGCAACAGCAGTGCCTGTGCCTTTAGAAGAAGTTGAAAGTGCATCATCTATTGTTAAAAGATTCGTGACTGGTGCTATGTCACTTGGCTCTATCAGTCCAGAAGCTCATGAAACAATAGCTATTGCTATGAATAAATTAGGTGGAATGAGTAACTGTGGTGAAGGTGGTGAAGACCCAGAAAGATATAAACCTAATGCAAAAGGTGAAATTAGAAACAGTGCTGTAAAACAAATAGCAAGTGGCAGGTTTGGGGTAACAATAGAATATTTGACTAATGCAAAAGAACTGCAAATTAAAATGGCACAAGGTGCAAAACCCGGTGAAGGTGGTCAGCTTCCAGGTCATAAAGTAGATACTTTTATTGCAAAATTAAGACATTCTATGCCAAATGTAAGCTTAATTTCTCCTCCACCACACCATGATATATACTCTATTGAAGATTTAGCTCAGCTTATATATGATTTGCGTAACTCTAACCCAGAAGCAAGAATATCTGTAAAACTTGTTTCAGAAGCAGGTGTTGGCACAATTGCTGCAGGTGTTGCAAAAGCTCATTCAGATGTAATATTAATAAGTGGTCATGATGGTGGCACTGGTGCTTCTCCATTAACAAGCATTAAACATGCTGGTCTGCCTTGGGAATTAGGGCTTGCAGAAGCTCAGCAGACACTTGTTTTAAATAAACTTCGCGGCAGAGTAAGACTGCAGACTGACGGACAGTTAAAAACAGGCAGAGATGTTATTATTGCTGCCCTTTTAGGTGCAGAAGAGTTTGGATTTGCTACAACAGTTCTTGCAAGTTTAGGTTGTGTTATGATGAGGCAGTGCCATTCAAATACATGCCCTGTTGGTATTGCTACTCAAGATAAAGAGTTAAGGAAAAAATTTACAGGTAAAGTAGAATATATTGAAAATTTCCTTATGTTTGTTGCAGAAGAAGTAAGAGAATATTTAGCTGCTCTTGGATTTAGAACTCTTGATGAAGCTGTTGGCAGAAGTGATTTATTGCATATGAATAAAGCAATAGAATTTTATAAAGCTAAAAATTTTGATTTTTCAAAAATTCTGCATACTGTAAGCGGTAAAGAAATAAAATACAGCGGAACATCATCTTATGTGCTTGAAAACTATGATAGAGAATTTTTACTTGCTCCATTTAAAGAAAGTATTGAAACAGGTAAAACTAAAACTATTGATTTAGAAATAAAAAATATTAACAGAACTGTTGGAACAGAGCTTTCTCATAATGTGGCTAAAAAATACGGCTTAAAAGGTTTAGAAAATGATACTATCAATGTAAACTTTAGAGGCTGTGCTGGACAGAGCTTTGGTGCATTTTTATCACACGGTATCACATTTAATTTAGAAGGGGAAGCAAATGACTTTGTTGGTAAAGGTATTTCTGGCGGCAAAATCATTGTAAAACCAGCAAAAAATGCAACATTTAAAGCATCAGAAAATGTTATAGCTGGTAATGTTATTGGATATGGTGGCACAAGTGGTAAAATATTCTTAAATGGTCAGGCTGGTGAAAGGTTTGCTATTAGAAACAGTGGCTTTATATCAGTTGTAGAAGGTATTGGCGACCATGGATGCGAATATATGACAGGTGGCAGAGTTGTAATACTTGGCAATACTGGTGTAAACTTTGCAGCAGGTATGACTGGCGGTATTGCTTATGTTCTTGATATGAGTAATGACTTTGACTTACGCTGCAACACAAACTCTGTTGATTTAGAAAATATTGAGCCAAACAGTGATGATGAAAAAGAGCTTTTATCACTGCTGAATGAACATATTAAATATACAGACAGCCCAAAAGCAAAAGAAATAACTGCAGACTGGGAAAATTATAGAGATATGTTTGTAAAAGTATTTCCTGTTGATTATAAAAAAGCATTACAGTCAATGAAAGAAAACAGCAGCAACTAATTTTTGAGGATAAAAGATTATGAAAACTATACCAAGAATAGAAAATATATACAGACCAGAAGCTACTCGTGTAGAAGACTATAATGAAGTAGAAAGAAAATTTAATGCAGAAGAATTAACTATGCAGGCTTCAAGATGTATGGACTGCGGTATACCATTCTGCCATGGTCTTGGCTGCCCATTAGGCAATGTGATACCAGAAATGAATGAAGCAGTAAGAACTCTAAACTGGAAAAGAGCTTATGAAATATTAAGCAAAACTAGCAATATGCCAGAATTTACAAGCAGAGTATGCCCTGCCATTTGTGAAAATGCCTGCACTAAAAATATTGAAAATATACCAGTAATGATTAGACAGCTTGAAAAATCAGTTATTGAAAATGCTTTTGAAAATGGATATGTAAAGCAGATTATACCTGAAAATAAAAGCGGTAAAAATGTTGCAGTAGTAGGTGCAGGACCTTCAGGTCTTTATATGGCTTTTGAACTTTATAAAAAAGGACATAATGTTACTGTATATGAAAAAAGGAAATATGCAGGCGGACTTTTAAGATATGGAATACCTGATTTTAAACTTGAAAAAAATATTATTGAAAGACGCATTGATATTTTAAAAGCATCAGGAATAGATTTCCAATTCAATACAGAAATAGGCAAAGATATTGCTGCTGAATATTTAAATAAAAAATATGATGCAACAGTTCTTGCAATAGGAACACCTGAGCCTAGAGATTTACAAATTAAAGGCAGAAAATTAAAAAATATTTATTTTGCATTAGACTTCTTATCTGGACAGAATATGTTTATAGGTAAAGAAATAAATAAACTGCCTATTAATGTAAAAGGAAAAGATGTTGTAATTATTGGTGGTGGCGATACAGGAAGTGACTGTTTAGGAACATCTATTAGACAAAAAGCAGCAAATATTACTCAAATTGAAATTATGCCAGAACCGCCAAAAGAACGCTCTGCTTCAACTCCTTGGCCAGACTGGCCGTATGAGCTTAAAACATCATCAAGCCATAAAGAAGGCGGCACAAGGCTCTGGGCAAAAGTTGTAAAAGAATTTCATGGCACAAATGGAGCTGTTACAAGCATTGATCTAGTTGATGCTGCATGGGATTTTTCTCCAGATGGCAAACCTTTATCTTTTAAAGAAGTGGAAGGCACTCTTACAAATATCAAAGCAGATTATGTTTTTATTGCTATGGGCTTTTTAGGTGTTGATAATAACTCATTTATTAAAGATTTATATTTAGAAGCTGATAAAAGAGGCAGAGTTGAAGGTAATCCGTCACAAGGTATTTTCACATGTGGAGATATGAAAACTGGTCAGTCACTTGTTGTAAGAGCTATGGCAAATGCTAAAGAAACGGCAAAAGATGTTGATGATTATTTAAAAGGAGTTTAAAAATGGCAAAAATTAACTCTAATTATTTACTGCTTCCTAACAGCTATCTTTTTGCAGAAATAGCAAAGAAAATAAAAGCATATCAGAAAGCTAATCCAAAAGCAGATATTATTAAAATGGGTATTGGAGATGTTACACACCCCCTTACTAATTCAATAGTAACAGCGATGGAAAAAGCAGCAAAAGAAATGGCTGAAAGCTCTACTTTCAGGGGATATGGACCTGAACAGGGATATGATTTTTTAGTTAATGCAGTAATTAATGGAGAATATAAATCAAGAAATATTGATATAGCCCCAGATGAAATATTTATAAGCGATGGCTCAAAATGTGATATAGCTAATATTCAGGAAATATTTGATATTAACTCAACTGTTGCAATTACTGACCCAGTTTATCCTGTATATCTTGACAGTAATATTATGGCTGGCAGAAGCGGCAGATTAAATGATAAAGGATATTTTGAAAAAATTATTTATATGTCATCTACAAAAGAAAATAACTTTAAGCCATCATTTCCAGCAAAACATGCGGATTTAATCTATATCTGCTCGCCTAATAACCCAACAGGTGCAGCATTAACAAAAGCAGAGCTTAAATCATGGGTAGAATATGCACTTGAAAATAAATCTATTATTTTATATGACAGTGCATATAGTGCATATATTCAGGAAGAAGATGTATGCGGCTCCATATATGAAATACCTGATGCAAAAAAAGTGGCAGTAGAATTTAAATCATTTTCAAAAACAGCAGGATTTACAGGCATAAGATGTGCTTTTACTGTTGTGCCAAAAGAATTATATGCTTTTGATGATATGGGTAATAAAGTGGCACTTAATAAACTATGGAATAGAAGACAAACAACTAAATTTAACGGTGTATCATATATTACTCAAAGAGCAGCCGAAGCAGTTTATTCTGAACAAGGTATGAAAGAAACAAAAGAAGTCATTAAATACTATATGAATAATGCTGCCATAATCTTATGTGGATTAAAACAAGCTGGATTTGAAGCCTATGGCGGTGTTAATGCTCCATATATATGGTGGAAAATACCTGATGGAATTAAATCATTTGATTTCCTTGACATTTTACTTGAAAAATATCAGATAGTCGGCACTCCAGGGTCAGGCTTTGGACCGTGCGGCGAAGGTTATTTTAGATTAACAGCATTCAACAGCCAAGAAAAAACTAAGGAAGCAATGCAGAAAATATACAAGGCAGCTTCTAATTAGTTTATTCCTTCACCCCACCCTTAAAGATTTCATGGGTGGGGATTACAATTCTGTTTTTCTACTTTCAATATTCTATTTTATATTTTGTAAGATTATGAGACATATGTTACAAAAATAAGTATAAAAAAATACCTCTTAGTATATAGTATAAAATTAAGCAAAAAACTAAACTAAACTAAGAGGTATCACAATGAATAAAGTGATAATAACAGAAGAAATGCGATTTCGTCAACGGTTATGTGAGTATGCATTAAAAAAAGGAGCAACGAAAGCAGCCCGCAAATATCAAGTGAACCGTATGTTTGTATACAGGCATTTAAAGAAATATGATGGAACAGTTCAGAGTTTATCTTTTAAAAGTCGTAGACCAAGAACCAGTCCAAATAAGCATAGTAAAGAAGAGCTTGATTTAATATTTAACACATATGCCGAGCATGGTTTGTATGGTAATGCGGAGGTATATGTCAGACTTCTAGAAATTGGTTATAATCGTAGTTTTGGCAGTATGTGTATGCAGATAAGGAAGAAAGGCTTAAAGTCATTAAACAAGTCAAAAAAGAGCTATACAAGATATGAACCAATAACAGGTCAGTATATAGGCGACAAGGTTCAGATAGATATAAAATATGTTCCACAGGAATGTATAATGTTTTCCAGCTATGGTAAAAAATATTATCAGATAACAGCGATAGATGAATACAGCAGAATGAGAGTATTAGAAATAGTAGAAGAAAAAAGCACATTTGAAACAGGTAAGTTTTTAGACGAACTGGAAAGTAAATTTGGCTTTCCACTAAAAACAATTCAAGTGGATAATGGCTATGAGTTTGTAAATGATAAGGAAGTTACAAACAAGAAAAGCTATTTTGAAGAGACAGCTGAAAAGAAAGGATATACTATTAAACGAATAAGACCTTATTCACCTTGGCAGAATGGAAAGGTGGAAAGAAGTCATAGAGAGGATGGAAAAATTTTATATGCAAATAATAAATTCTATTCCAAAGATGAATTAATTAAGGCTCTTAAACAGCATGAAGATAGATATAATAATACTGCTAAAACATGCTTAAATTTTAAATCTCCATATGAGATTGTTATTGAAAATAAATTATTGCTTGATTTATATTAAGTTAAGATTTATTTTTTACTAAAAGTGTAACATTTGTCCTGTTAGTTAAGATACTTTCAATATTCTATTTTATATTTTCTCTTTACAATTTTGTAAAATTTAATTATAACCTATTATTCAAATCAATAAGGATTATAAATGGCAGGCAGAAAATCTATTCAACAAGAAGAACATTCATTAAATTCAAAAATTACAGTATTACAGGAAATAAGCTATGCTATTGTTCATAAAAAAAATATTAGTGAACTTTTACACCAAATATTAGAAATATTAAGTTCACGCCTTAATATGATACGCGGCACATTAACCATTGTAAAACATAATAAATTATATATTGAAGCAACTCATGATTTGCAGGATGCAGAAAAAAAACATATTTCATATAATATAGGTGAAGGGATAACTGGACATGTAGCAGAATGCGGCAGACCACATTTAATTGAAGATATTGTTCAAGACCCAAGATTTTTAAACAGGCTTGGTGCAAGAGATAAAGATGAGAAAATTGCATTTATATGTGTGCCTATAATTAATATGGAAAGAGTTATAGGCACTTTAAGTGTTGATAGAGTAATGGATGAAAATGCCGACTTGCAAAAAGATTTAAAATTTTTAGAAATTGTTGGAAATATTGTTGGTGAAGCACTAATGGCTGTTATTGCAGAGCATAATGAAAAAGAACAGCTGATACACGAAAACAAACAGTTAAGAGATATGCTTGATGACAGCAATCCACCTGCATTAATAGGCAACTGCAAAAGCATGCGGGATATATACGCATTAATTAAGCAGGTAGCAGCAAGTGATGCAACAGTGCTTCTTCGCGGAGCTTCTGGCACGGGTAAAGAAATGGTTGCAAGGGCAATAGTTTCATTAAGTGATAGAAATAATAAACCATTTATCACTTTAAACTGTGCCGCTATTCCTGAAAATCTTGTAGAAAGTGAGCTATTTGGACATGAAAAAGGTGCATTTACTGGTGCAGTTGCAAGGCGAATAGGACATGTAGACAAAGCAAACACTGGAACATTGTTTCTTGATGAAGTTGGTGATTTATCCCTTGCTTCACAAGTGAAATTACTAAGATTTATCCAAGAAAGAACATTTACAAGGCTAGGCAGCAGCCAAACATTAAAATCTGATGTGCGGTTAATTGCTGCTACAAGTAGAAATCTTGAAGAAATGATTGCAAATGGACAGTTTAGAGAAGATTTATATTACAGGCTTAATATTTTCCCTATTACTATGCCTGATTTAAATTCTAGAAGAAGTGATATTATTCTTTTAGCAGAACATTTTATTGAAAAACATAATATAAAATATAAAAAAAATATTAAAAGGCTTTCTACTCCAGCTATCAATATGCTTATGAGTTATCACTGGCCAGGCAATGTAAGAGAGCTTGAAAACTGTATTGAAAGAGCAGTTATTACAGCAACAGATGACTGTATACATGGATATAACCTGCCAGCTTCTTTGCAGACTGGTAAAACATCTAATTCTTCGCTTCTTCCTGATGGTGCAGTATCATTCAATACTCTTGTAGATTCTTATGAAAGAGAACTAATTGTAGAATCATTAAAAAGAAACCATGGAAATATGTCTGCAGCTGCAAGAGATTTAGACTTATCCCCAAGAGTAATACATTATAAAATAAGAAAGTTAGGTATAACACCAGAATGGTATCAAGATAAAGTGTAATTGGACTTATTCAAAAATTTTGTATTACACTTATTTTTAGCCTGATTTTACAGGCAAAAAATATAAATTATATATTACATTATTGGATAATATATTTAAATTAGTAGTTATTAACTGTTTCTATAATAAACCTAATAATTACATATAAATAATTTTAAATATTATAAAAGCCCATTAATATGGGCTTGTATTTAATTATATTTTAATCATAATCTAAACTTAAAACTGCATTACAGCCATTGAGCTTACAGGCGGCACTGTATAAAGCGGGCTGTTTTGTGCATACATAATATGAGACATATCAAGTTTATCAAAATATGATGCAGCAAATTCTAAAAATGCAGAAACATCATCTTTTTTTAATGTTTTAGGTGTTGCTACAAATTTTAACGGATTTAACCATGTGCCATTTTTTCTTATGCGATAATCAAGGTGTGGACCAGTTGAATAACCTGTTGAACCAACATAACCAATAATCTGACCCTGCTCCACATGACTTCCCTGTTTTATAGCTCTATTAAAACCATTTAAATGAAGATAAAATGTTTCATAACCATTTGGATGGCGAAGTGCAATATAATTACCATTGCCTTTTGAACGGGATTTGATTTTTACAATACCACTTGCTGTTGCTTTTACTGGTGTCCCTGTTGGTGCAGCATAATCAACACCATAATGAGGTCTGTGATATCCTAACACTGGATGCAGTCTTGATGTAGTATATCTTGAAGAAATACGGGAATAATTTAATGGAACACGAAGAAAACCACGCTCCAGTCCCTCCCCTTTTTCATTATAGTAACCTTTATTTTTATTGCCATCATTATAATACACTGCTCTTTTTAATTTGCCTTGATTATAAAAATCAGCAGCAACAATTTTACCATAACCTGCATATTTATTTTTGATAAATTTTTTCTCAACTAATACAATAAATTTATCTCCTGGTCGTAAATCTTTAAAAAAATCTATTTCCCATTCAAAAATACTTGCCAGATTTGCAGCAAGCTCTGCATCTTCACCAGCTTTATACATTGCATCAAATAAGTTTGTTTCTATAGTTCCCCTTACAAGAACATTCATCATATCATACTGATATTCCTTTATATTTACTTTTGTTGAGCCATCAGGCATATGCTCTATTATAATCTCTTTATCAAGAGCAGCATTCAAAGTAACTTTGTTAGGTTCTAATGTTAATTTCATACCAGGTTTCAGGATAAATCTTTTATAATCTTTTTTTATCTGTGCATTTATTTCTGCCATTTCCTGCGGAGTAAATCTGTCTGATAAAATACCATAAAGAGTATCTCCTGATTTTACTTCATAAGTTTCAGCATAAACAAAAAAAGCTGAAAATAAAAATAATAATACAGTTAATAATTTATACATCTATACACCTGACTATGAGATTGTTTCTCTTTTTTTATGATATTTATATATTATCATATAAATAATTACAAGCAAAATTAATGCCGGAAATATAAAATACATAATATAGTCAATATTTTCTTTAATAATATCTATATTATTTCCTACAAAATATCCAACATAAGCAAGCACTGTACACCAGATAGCTGCACCTAAACCTGTATAAAATATAAATTTTTTTAAATTCATACGAACAAGCCCTGCAGGAAATGATATATACTGCCTGATAACAGGAATAAGCCTGCCTACAAAAGTGGTTATTTCGCCATGAGTATTAAAAAACACTTCAAATCTAGCAAATTTTTCTGTATTTATGAAAAAATACTTTGAATATTTAAGTAGAAAATCTCTTCCAAAACGAGAGGCAATCCAGTAGTTTAATAATGAGCCTAGTATTGAACCCACTATACCTGATAATATTACTAAAAATATATTCATTTGCCCAAGAGATGCTAAATAACCTGCAGGAGGAACAACAACTTCACTTGGAAATGGAACAAAAGAACTTTCAAGAGCCATTAATAATATTACACCTGCATAACCAAGCCTGCCAACAGTATGCACTAAAAAAGTAACTACAACTGCACCAATACCTAATATATCATGAAATAAACTTTTTATTGCTTCCACTAAATACTGCCTCTGTTTATCATATCTTCAGCCTGCTGCATTGCTGTTGGTGTTGCTTCACCAGAAATCATTGTTGCTATAATATTTATTTTTGCTGCTTTGTCAAGTTTTAATATGTTTGTAGAGGATATTCCATCTTTTTCTGATTTTGAAATATGAAAATGGCTGTCACCCATTGCTGCAACAACTGGCAAATGAGTAATAACAATTATCTGTTTTTTTTTGCTTAATTGTTTTAATTTTTTTGCAACACTTTGTGCTGCCTTACCACTGATACCAGTATCTATTTCATCAAACAGCATTGTGCCTACATTATCAAAATCTGCAAATACTTCTTTTAAAGCAAGCATAACGCGGGATACTTCACCACCTGAAGCAACTGTAGCAAGTGGTGCAGGTTTAAAGCCAGCATTAGTTAATATAAAAAATTCTGCACTAATACCACCAGAATAATCTAAATCACCATTTTCTTTAAATACAACTTCAAATTTAGCAGAATTTAATTCTAATTCATGTAATATATTTTCTGTTTTTTTACTTAGTTCAGCAGCAGCTTTTTTTCTTGCATCATTTAATATTTTACTGCTTTTTAACGCTTCTTCTTTTAAAAGCATAACATCTCTTTCAAGTTTAGAAGTAATATCTTCTTCTCCATTAATTTCTGCTAAATCTTCTTCTAATTTATTTTTATATTCAATTACATTTTCCAATGAACCGCCATATCTTTTTGATAAATCCTGCAGCTTATATTTCCTGTCTATTAAACTATTTAATTCTTCTGGTGTTGTTTCCTGCTCTTCTTCACTTAAAAGACTTGTAATTAATGATGATGCTTCATTAATACTTGTTAATGCAGCCTGCAGGAATTCTTCTGCCTTTTGAGCATCCTGCGACATATTACTTATACTGTTAATAGTCCTGATTGATTTTTCAATTAATTCCGATGCTGTGATTTCTCCATCGCTTAAAGCATCTATTGATGAAGTAACAGCCTCTCTTACTTTTTCTATGCTTGATAAAAATTTTATCTTTTCTTCTATTACTGCATCTTTTTCTAAATCAATATTATAAGACAGGATTTCATTATACTGCATTTTATACATTTCCTGCATCTTTATAATATTTTCTCTATTCTTTTTTAAATCTTCCAGTTTATCAAGTTTATCTTTATATGCTCTATATTTACTGCTGAAATCATCTTTTAAATTATTATCCACAAAAAAATCTACAAAGGATAAGTGTTTTGCAGGGTTAAATAAAAACTGGTTTTCATGCTGACCGTGAATATCTATTAAAGATTCAGAAATATCTTTAAGCCTGTTTACTGGTGCAGCCTTTCCATTAATAAATGCTTTATTTTTACCATTTTCATCAGTTTCTCTTGATATTATAAGCTCATCTTCAATTTCATACTGCTCTATTAATTCTGGTGCAATATTTAAATCATCACAAAAAATACTTTCTGCAGAAAACTTTTCCTGCTGGTTTCTAGGCGTTACTCTGCCAAGCCTGTCTCCTGTTAGATATTTTAAGGCCCCTACAAGCACAGATTTACCAGCACCAGTTTCACCAGTAATAATATTTAATCCTTTTTCAAACTCTAAACTAACTTTTTCTATAACTGCTATATTTTTTACGGCTAGATATGTTAACACGGTATGCCTCCCCAGCCAAGTTTATCTCGTAGTATACTGTAATAATTTCTATCCTGCGATACAGCTAAATGCAAATCACATGATGAGCGGGAAACTCGCAGAATACTTCCGCTGTTAAACGGACGGACAATCTGTCCATCATAAGTTGCATAACATTCCACATTACTTGTTTCTATACGAATATCTATTATACTTGTTTTTGACAGAACAATAGGGCGAATATTTAAAGCATGCGGACATATTGGAGAAAGTATTATTGAATCTAAATCAGAGTGAACAATAGGACCACCTGCTGAAATTGTATAGCCTGTAGAGCCTGTAGGGGTAGAAATTATTGCACCATCTGAACGATAGCGTGTTACAAAACTATTATCAATAAAAATACTTAATTCTATCATTCTTGATGGGGCACCCTTATTTATAACGATTTCATTTAACGCTTCTTCTTCAAAAATATTTTCCCCATTTTCTAATATTATTCCTGCAACTTTCATACGGCGTTTAACAATTAATTTCTTTTCTATAAAACTATTAATAATTTTTTCAAAATTATCAATATTATATTCCATAATAAACCCTAACCTGCCAAGATTAAAGCCAAGCACAGGAACACTTAAAAATCTAAACATTCTTGAAGCATAAAGCAAAGTGCCATCTCCACCTAAAACTATTACTAAATCTGCCTGAGAACGCATATAACTGATAGAATAGCTTTCTTTATTAATAACAAGCCTTTCAACAGTTTCTTTTTCAAGCAGTGGCGTTATACCCTTTGCTTCTAATATTTGAATAACTTTTTCTACTGTATTTTTTACTTCGCCTTTTGGTTTTACAATTAATGCTGCTTTCACTTACACTGTAACCTTTTCAATTATATTTTCTATATCATTATTTTCATATATACCTTTATACACAAAATAAGACAAATATTCAATATTACCTTTTGCACCAGTTATACATGATTTTGTTATATCTATAAAGGAAAAATTATATTCTTTTGCAAACTCTATAACTTTTTTGATTACTCTTTTATGGATATTTTTATCACAAACTATGCCACCTTCTTCTACTTCATAACGCTCTGCTTCAAACTGAGGCTTTATAAGTGCTATAAATATAGTGCCCTGCCTGCAAAAATTAACTGCATTAGGAATAATAGAGCATAGTGAAATAAATGACACATCAGTAACTATAAAATCACAATATCTGTTTACTTTTTCAAATTCAAAATATTTAAAATTAGTATTTTCAAAAGAAATAACTTTTTCATTATGGATAAGTTTATTATGCAGCTGAGCAGTGCCAGAATCTACTGCAACAACACATTCTGCACCTTCCTGCAGACACACATCAGTAAACCCACCAGTTGATGAGCCTATATCCATAACAAAAGCATTCTGCATATTTAAGTTAAATGTATCTACTGCATGTTTTAATTTTAAGCCGCCACGGCTGACATAAGGCAGCCTGTCTTTAAGCCTTACTACTGAATCAAAAGGCACTAAATCACCAGCTTTATCTATACGCTTATCATTAGCTACAGCTAAACCTGCCATTATAAACCTTCTTGCTTCATCTATATTTACTGCAAGTCCTTTTTCTACCAGCAGCTCATCTATCCGTTTTTTCTTCATATTATATGAAAATTATTAAGCCTGATGAATGCAGTCTTTTATAGTATTATAAAGGCTTTTCCAATCAAGACCTGCATCTTTTCGTAAATCAGAAACTGTGCCATGTTCAAAAAATTCATCACTTATGCCAATAGTCCTGCATGGTATATATATGCCACTGTTATTTAATAAAGAAACAATCATCTCACCAGCACCACCTATTAGTGAACCTTCTTCTATTATTACAACAAAAGATTTATCTTTTAAAATATTTAATAAATATTCTGTATTAAGTGGTTTTATAAACCTAAGGTTAATAAGTGTAATATCAAGACTTTCATCAAGCAGTTTTTTATATGCAGTATAAACTTCACTGAATATATGCCCAACAGAAATAACTGCTGTTTTTCCTTTATCAGAAATAACTTCTGGCTTTCCAAGCTCCAGTTTATTATATATCAGCTCTTGATTATCATATACACTGCCCCTTGCATATCGTATAGCAACAGGTTTATTTAATTCATAACTTAAATCAAGCATTGCTTCCAGCTCATGCCTATCTTTTGGCAGCATTATATTTAAATTTGGAACAGTCTTTAAATATGCAATATCATATATACCATGATGAGTTGAACCATCTGCACCTACAAAACCACCTCTGTCTACACATATCGTAACAGGAAGTTCTGCTATTGCTATATCATGAATAATCTGGTCATAAGCACGCTGTAAAAAAGTAGAATAAATGGCACAATATGGTTTCATACCAGCAATGGCAAGTCCTGCTGAAAATGTAACAGCATACTGTTCTGCAATACCAACATCAAAAAATCTATCAGGGAATTTTTCTGCAAAGCTTCTAAGCCCAGTGCCATCACCCATTGCTGCTGTTATTGCTGCAATATTATTATATTTTTCTGCCATAGATAATATTTTTCTGCCAAAAACATCTGTCCATGATAAAGCATCACATTTATTCTTTGCAGCACCAGTTTCTTTATCAAAAGCTGAAACACCATGGAAAACATCAGGACTTTTTTCGGCAGGCACATAACCTTTGCCTTTTTTTGTTGCAATATGAACTAAAACAGGCCTTTTTTGCAATTTTGCATTGGATAGAGCTTTTTCTATATCTTTTACATTATGCCCATCTATTGGACCTATATATCTTATACCTAAATTTTCAAAAAATGCTCCAGGAGATAACATACCTATCATAACATTTTCCATTTTTTTAGATATTTTTAATACCGCATCACCAAATGGAGCTTTTTCTGCTGCATTTTTAAAATCATACCGCATTTTTGTTGCCAGAACACCTGTTAATGATTTAGAAAGATAAGACGAAAAGCCGCCAACATTTGCACTAATAGACATTTCATTATCATTAAGAACTATAATAATATTCTTTTTAAATACTCCAATGTTATTTAAAGCTTCTAAAGCTAAGCCACCAGTTAAAGCACCATCACCAATAACAGCTACTGCCTGCCCTTCTTGATTTAATATTGAGTTTGCAAGAGTAATACCTATTGCCGAAGATATAGATGTGCTTGCATGACCTGATATACATGTATCATATATGCTTTCTTCAGGTCTTGAAAAACCGCTTATCCCTTTATACTGCCTAAGTGTATGAAAAGAATTAAGTCTGTCAGTTAATATTTTATAAGCATAGGACTGATGGCTAACATCCCATATGATTTTATCTTTTGGCAAATCAAAAACACGCAGTAATGCAATAGTAAGTTCTACAACTCCAAGGCTTGGTGCAATATGACCGCCATTTTTAGATGTTACATCAATAATTAATTCTCTGGTTTCTTTTGCAACTTTTTCTAAATCATTATAAGATAAATGTTTAATATCATAAGGCAGATTTAATGATTGCAGAAACTCTGCATTACTATTTTCTATGATTTACGCTCCATAATAAATTCAGCAATAGAAAGCAGTGTATCAGCTTTATCACCAAAACTTTCTAAACTTTTACATGCTTTATCTATATACTGCTCTGCTTTATTTTTTGCACCTTCAAGAGAATAAACAGCAGGATATGTAGCTTTATGACTGTTTATATCTTTTTGAATATTTTTACCAAGTGTTTCTGATGATGAAGTAATATCTAAAATATCATCTATTACTTGAAAAGCAAGTCCTGCATATCTGCCAAATGAAATAAGCTGCTCAATTTGTTTATCATCTGCTCCGCCTGCTATACCACCTAAATATACAGCACATTCTATTAAAGCAGCAGTTTTATTTTTATGTATAAATTCCACAAGTTCAGATGTTGCTTTCCTGCCTTCTGCTGCTATATCTGCATATTGACCGCCAACCATACCTAAATCACCAGCTGCAAGAGCCAGTTTATACACTGCATTAACACGAATATTATCTGGAATATTTGGAGATACTGTATAGTCTGACATAATTTCAAATGCTTTTGTAAGAAGTGCATCACCTGCTAAAATTGCTTCTGCTTCACCAAAGGCAATATGATTAGATGGTTTTCCTCGTCTCATATCATCATTATCCATAGCTGGCAAATCATCATGAATTAATGAATAAGTATGAATCACCTCAATAGCTGCTGCAAATGGTGTAACATAATCATAATCATCTGAAAATATACCATAAGAAGCATATACCAATGCTGGACGCAGTCTTTTACCACCTGCAAATAAGCTGTATCGCATACCTTCTGTTAATTTTACAGTATAAATTGAAGAATTTACAAACTTCTTATCTAAAAAATGCTCCACCCTTTCAGAGCTTTCTTGAAAAAAAGACAATATATTATTCATTTGTTTTCAAATCACTTGTAATTATGTTGCCGTTATCATCTTCTTCCATAACTACTTTTACAGAGTTTTCAACTTCTTTTAAAGCTTTACGGCATTCTTTTGAAAGGTTCATTCCTTCCTGAAAAAGTTTAACAGTTTCTTCTAATGAATGTTCTTCTTTTTCTAATGCTGTAACAATATCTTCTAATCTTTTTAAATTATTTTCAAAATCTACAACAGCTTTCATTATAAAGCACATCCTAATACTTTTTTTGCATGACCACTTGCTTTTACTTTATAAAATGCTTCTTCTATTATGCCTTCTTCATTAATTATAAATGTAGAGCGGATTATACCTTTATAAACTTTGCCATACATAGTTTTATCACCATAAGCAAAATATGCTGATGAAACAGTATTTTCTGGGTCGGATAATAAAGTCACTTTTAAATCATGGTCATTAATAAATTTATGGTGTTTTTGAATACTATCTGGGCTTACACCAAAGATTTGGATATTTTTATTTTTAAAATCATTTATTAACTGGCTGAATTCTACTGCTTCTTTTGTGCAGCCTGATGTGTTATCTTTTGGATAAAAATATAAAACATATTTAGAGCCTTTTAAACTTTCATTTGATACTATACCCCCGCTGCTACTTTCAAGTTCAAAAGATGGTGCTTTATCTCCTTTTTTTAACATAATATTCTCCTTTTAGTTACAAATTTTATACACCTTTATAGTCTGCTGCAAGCTGACCGCAGGCACCTGCAATATCCTGTCCTAATTTTTTTCTGATAAATGCAGTAAGGTTATTATTTATTAAATATTCTTGAAACTGTAATACATTGTTTTCACTTGGTGTTTTAAATTTTGAATAAGGTGAGCCATTATATGATATAAGATTAATTTTTGCCTTTATTCCTTTAATAAGCTGCACAAATTCCTTAGCATGAGCTAATGAATCATTTACACCACCAAGCAAGACATATTCAAGTGTAATGCGTTTTCTTTTATCTAAATCTACATTTTTTAGTGTCTGAATTAAATCATTTAAATGGTTTTTATTTGTTACAGGCATAATAGAAGCTCTTATTTTTTCATTTGGAGCATTAATTGAAACAGCAAGATTAACAGGGGATTCCATTTGAAAAAACTTTTTAATACCGCTAATTAAACCTGATGTAGATACTGTGATTTTCCTGTGAGAAAATCCAAAAGCTTCATCATCTAATAATATAGTAAGAGCTTTCTTTAAATTATCAATATTATCAAGTGGTTCACCCATACCCATAAATACTAGATTTAAAAGACTTTCGTCAAAAAGCTCTTCTGCACTTTTTCTTAAAGCTGCAACCTGAGCTAATATTTCACCAACAGTTAAGCTGCGTTTAAACCCAACAGCACCAGCTGTAGCACAAAATTTACAACCCATACGGCAGCCTACCTGAGTAGAAATACAGCCAGAAATTCTGCTGCCATCACTTAATAAAACTGACTCTATACTTTCACCATCTTCTAATCTAAAAAGAAATTTAATAGAGCCGTCACTAGAAGTAAGTCTTTTAACTTCCACAAAATAGGTAAATTCATATTCTGATGATAATTTTTCCCGCAGAGACACAGGAATATTAGTCATCATATCAAATGATGTAACATTATTGTGATAAAGCCAGTTATATATCTGTCTACCGCGAAAAGACTGCTCAGAAAAGTTTATAACAATTTCTTTTATTTCTTCTGCAGATAAACAATCTATTTTTTTCATATATTTACCAAAACTTTTTTATTTTAAAAGTTTAGCTTTAGCTTCTTCATCATCACCGACAATAGTAAAAAGCCTGTTTAAGTTAGTATGAACAAATATTTTATAAATATCATCACTAACATTAGAAAAAATCAGACTTTTGTCTTTTTCTTTTAATACTTTAAATAATTGTATTAACTCCCTTAAACCACTTGAGTTTAAATATGTTATATCAGAAAAGTTAATAACAACGCTATCAACTTCACCAGATATACCCTCAATATAAACTTTTAACTCTTCACCATTAAAAGAATCAATCTCATGAACTGGGAATATAAATTCTACTTTAAGATTTCCCTCCACTGTTTCACGCTGACTATTAAAAGACATTTTTCCTCCTAAAATTATCTGTTAATCTTTCTTTATCATGTTGACGCTGAAAAACACACCTTATTATTTTGTCTCTAACAGATTCTGTTAAAGATGTAAACATTATTCCAACAGCATGTCCTTCTTCTTCCACACCTATATATCTTATTACTTTAGCACAAACCTTTTCAATATCATCTACAAGACCGCTTAAATCTATCTCTAATACATCATCTTTGTCTAAAAATACTGGGCTGATTAATTTCATTCCACCGCCTGAAAGGTCAGTACATGTCATTGTTACAACATCATTTTCTTTATAATTACTATCATTAAGTCCATTTGCCACATTTATCAGTTTTACAGGTATTCGCCTAAGCATTTCTACTCTGTAAAATGCCCGCATTTCATTTCTTTGAATACTTGCAGGCAACTCAATAGCTAAAAGAGTAATATTCTCTTTTATAATACCTATTGGTTTAGTTGTAAAGAAATACTTGCCATTTTCTATTGTAAACATAAACTCTAATTCAGTTTTTTTTGTTACAATAAGATTTTTACCATTGTCTGTTGGAGGAAGTATTGTAAATGATGTATCATAAACATTATTTACTTTTGTAACAAACAGTCTTTTTGTACCACTTACTGCCACCCAAAGCTTCAGTTCTGCTTTAATAAGTTTTTTGACAGCAGTAATTATTTCCATAGCTGTTTCATTTTGCAAAAACACGGCTTCCAGGTTTTACACAAGGAATACCTTCTTTACACATTGGACATTCTTCTACATTGTAGCTTTTTACATCAACAGCTGCAAGCGGATAAAAAGGAACTGTAAAGCCAGCTGTTCCAGAGCTTCTATCAATAATAGATGCAATACCAGTAACAATACCACCAGCTTCTTCTACTGCTTTTATACATTCTTTTGTAGATTTGCCAGTAGTAACAACATCTTCTGCAACTAATACTTTTTCACCTTTTTTTAATGTAAACCCACGGCGAAAAGTCATAATTCCATCAACTCTTTCAGTAAAAAGAGTTCTTTTATTCATTTGAGATGCAAGTTCATATCCAAACCTGATACCACCTATTGCAGGACTAACAATTGTTGTAAAATCTAAATCTTTTAACATATCAACTAAACCACTGACAACTTTTTTTGCATTAGCAGGGTCCTGCATGATACATTCAGATTGAAGATAAGCATCAGAATGAAGACCTGATGAAAGAAGAAAATGTCCTCTCAATAAAGCTCCATGTTCTTCATAATTTTTAATAACTGTATCACTATTCATATTATTCATTAATCTCCTTTAAAATTAATTCTGCTGCATAAGCAGGGTCTTTAGCTGCTGTAATAGGTCTGCCTATAACTATATAATCAGAGCCAAGATGTAGAGCATCTTTTGGTGTAACAACTCTTTTTTGGTCAGTAATATCTGCTCCTGCAGGTCTGATACCTGGTGTTACAGTAATAAAATCACTTCCTAAATTTTCTTTAATGATTTTTGTTTCTTTTGCACTAGAAACAACACCATCAAGACCGCATTCCTTTGCAAAACCTGCAAGTTTTAATACATAACCTGCAGCCGAAAAATCATTTATGCTGTATTCAATTAAATGATTGTCATCCAGACTTGTAAGCACAGTAACACCTATTAATAACGGCTTTGCAAGGTTTTTCCTGCTGCATTCATTTTGCAGCTCTTCCACACATTTCTGCATCATCTGCTTTCCACCCTGAGTGTGAATATTAATAATATCTGCACCATAATTAGCAGCTGCAGAAACAGCACGAGAAGCAGTATTTGGTATATCATGAAATTTTAAATCAAGAAATACTTTTTTATTTTCTGATTTAAGCCAGTCTATAATAGAAGGACCACTTGAAACAAAAAGCTCTAAACCTACTTTATAATAAAAAATATTTGAGCCTACTTTTTTAACAAGCTCTTTAGCTTTATTAATATCATCAAAATCAAGTGCAGCAATTATTTCCATATTAAACCCTGTTTACTATTTTGTATCACATTATCACATTATTTTAAAAACTTCAATTTATATTTTTATTGTATCACTTGGACATACTTCTATACATTTACCACAGTTTACACATTTATTATAATCTATTGAAGCAAGAAAATTATTTACATGAACAGCATTATATTCACAAGCTTTTTCACATAATTTACAGCCAATGCAGCCTGTATTGCAAAACTTTTTCTGAAAACCACCTTTTTCTATTGAAAGACATGCAACATTTAACTTATGCTCACTTTCTAAAAAAATTAAATGTTTAGGACATTCTGCAACACATAATCCACAGCCTGTACATTTTTCATAATCAACTTCTGCAAAGCCATTTTTGCCAATATGCACAGCATCAAAAGGACATACTTTTTCACATGTTCCACCACCAACACATCCATATTTACATGCTTTTATTCCACCATCATACTGACTCATTAAAAGGCAGTCATTAGGTCCAAAATATTCATACCTGTTTTGACAGTTTATACCACCAGAACACCTAATATACGCTTTTTTCTTTATGTTTTCAGTGCTTTCAAGACCTAATATATTTGATATATTTTTTATTTCATTATCCTTTAAAGCAGCACAAAGGCTTACTGGAGCACTGCCTTCACAAATTGCTTTTGCCAAAGCTGCACAGCCTGCATATCCACAGGCACCACAGTTTGCACCAGATAACATATCTTTTATTACTTCTATCCTTTCATCCTTTGAAACATGAAAATATTTAGAAGCAAATGCAAGACTACTGCCTGCAATGAAACCTATAATTCCTAATACTAATACAGCATATATCATATTATTTAACCATACCTGCAAAACCCATAAAAGCAAGAGAAAGTATACCTGCCATAATAAAGACTATTGGCATGCCCTGAAAATATTTAGGCACAGTAGAATAATATATTCTTTCTCTTAAACCTGCAAATAAAATTAGAGCAAGTCCAAAACCAGCAGCTGTTCCAAAGCTGAAAATAAGCATTTCTATAAATGAATATTTAAACTGCACATTTAATAATGCTATGCCTAAAACTGCACAGTTAGTTGTAATTAATGGTAAATATATACCTAAACCAGAATAGAGTTCAGGAAGAGTTTTTTCTATTACCATTTCTACAAACTGCACAAGTGATGCTATTATTAATATAAAAACTATTGTTCTCAAATATTCAATAGATAATGGCACTAATACATATTTATCTATTAAAAAAGAAATAATAGAAGAAATAGTCATTACAAAAGCAACAGATAAACTCATACCCACAGCAGTTTCTGTGCTTTTTGATACTCCCATAAATGGGCATATTCCTAAAAATCTGCTTAAAACTATATTATTCACTAATGCAGCACCAACAAAAAGAAGAAATAAATGTTCCATTATTTTTCACCTTTTATTCTGCTGTCAATAAACTGCTTGCCTGCAAACAAAAAGCCTAAAAATAAAAATGCACCTGGCGGCATAACAGCTATTAAAAGCGGATTATAAGAAGAAAGCATTACAGATATATTAAAAAATGTGCCTGCACCTATAATTTCCCTGAAAGAGCCAAGTATGAATAATGCTATTGTAAATCCTATACCTACACTTAAACCATCAATTAAAGAATATAGTGGTGTATTTTTTGATGCAAAGGCTTCTGCTCTGCCTAATACAATACAGTTTACAACAATTAATGGTATAAATATTCCTAAAACTTTATGCAGTGAATAAAAGTTTGCTTTCATCATCTGGTCAATAATTGTAACAAAGCATGCAATAATTACAATATATGCTGGAATTCTTACATTTTTAGGAATATATCTTGCAATTAATGATATAACCAGATTAGAGCCTGTTAAAACAGCAGTAGTTGCAAGCCCCATACCAAGAGCATTTACTGCACTTGTTGTAACTGCCAAAGTAGGACAGAGACCAAGCATCTGTTTAAAAATAGCATTGTTACTGTATAAACCATCTTTTATAATGTTTTTTACCATATCATTTACCTATCATACCATTTATAACTGTTAAACTATCCTTAACACCTGCAGCTACTGCCCTTGGGCTGATTGTTGCACCACTAAACTGCTCAATTGTGCCACCATCTTTTTTTACAGCTATCTTATCATTTACTGTAAATCCTTGAAATAAGTCTAAAAATGACTTATTTGTTATTTTATCTCCAAGACCAGGTGTTTCTGAATGATAAATTATGGCTATGCCATATACTGCACCTTTACTGTCTGTGCCTGTTAAAATAGATATTGCACCACCATAACCTTGTGTATTAATAATATTTACTGCATAACCTGTAATTGTTCCGTTATCTTTTGCAACAAATACTTTTTGATTATTTATAATTTCATAATCCTTATCTGGCTCATTATTATGATAAGGCAGTATAGATTTAAAAGCATTTAAAATTTCCTGCCTTTCCTGATAAGCTATCTTATCTTTTGTAAAAGAATATGATAATGCAAGCATAATACCTGCTGATACCGTAATTATTGTTATGGTAAATACAGATTTAAAAAAGCTGTTCATCCCTATCTCCAAACACTTTTGGTCTAAAAAATTTATCAAGAATAGGTGTAAAAGCATTCATAATTAATATTGCAAACCCAACACCTTCAGGATAGCCGCCATAAACCCTGATACATACAGTTAATATGCCGCATCCTATACCAAAAAGAATTTTACCTGCCCTAAACATTGGGCTTGTTGCATAATCTGTTGCCATAAAAAAAGCACCCAGCAGTAAACCACCATTTAATATATGACTGTATGACGAAATAGTAATATTAGAATTTATACTTGATAAAACAAAAGTAAATACAAACACTGTGCCTATAAAAGATACAGGTATATGCCATGATATTATTCTTTTATACATTAAAAACAAACCACCAATGATTAAAGCAAGTGGAGAAATCTCCCCTAAAGAGCCTCCTGCTGAAATTAAAAGCTGGTGATAATCTATATTTATATGATTAATAATACCATAAGCTGATAAATCTGTTTTTGCATTTCCAAGTATTGTAGCACCACTTAATACATCTATATTAGAATAAAGCGGTGCTTGAAATGAAGTCATAAGTGCAGGAAATGATACTAAAAGCACTATTCTGCCTGTTAATGCTGGGTTAAATGGATTTTGACCTATACCACCAAATACCATTTTTGCAACTATGATTGCAAAAAATACACCAATAAAAGCAGTCCATAAAGGTAAATTTGGGGGCAGAGTAAGAGCAAACAAAAGACCTGTCAATACAGCACTTAAATCATTTATTGTAGTTTTTATGCCTTGAATTTTACAAAAAATATGCTCTAAAAATACAGCAGAAATTATGCAGGCTGCATACAATGTAAAAGCATATAAACCATAATTTATAATAGATATGATAACAGCAGGTAAAAGCGAAATAATAACAAAAAGCATTATTTTAAATGTATCCATACTGCTTCTTATATGAGGAGCAAAAGTAACATTCATTAACTGTTTCATATTATTTATTTTCCTTTTTTTTAGCAAGAAATACAGCGGCTTTTTTCTTACCTGCTTTTATAGTTTCTGCTAAAAGTCTGCCTGATGGACAAATATATGAACAGCAGCCACACTCTATACAACTCATAATTTTTTCATCAACATTTTTTTCAACCATATTATGTAAGAAATTCCGCTCTAATTCTATAGGAATAAGACCCATTACACATACTTCACTGCATTTACCACACCTAATACATGGCAGAATGTTATGTTTTTCCTGATTTTTTAAAAGCAGCACTCCACCGGTAGTTTTAATTACAGGTATATCAAGAGAAGCAACAGAGCCTCCAGTCATAGGACCGCCAAATATAACTTTATGACCTTTTTTATATTGATTGCCAGTTCTTTCTAAAAATCTTTTAACGGGCACACCAACAGGCATAATATAGTTTGCTGCATTTTCTACTTCACCAGCAACTGTTACAATTCTTTCAAAAAGCGGCTTAGAAAACACAACTGCTTCATATAATGCATTTACTGTTGCAACATTCTGTATTAATACTCCTATATCTGCAGGCAGTCTGCCAGAAGGAACAATACGACCTAACACAGAATAAATTAACTGTTTTTCTCCACCCTGCGGGTATTTTGTTGGCAGAGAAACAATATCTATATTATACTTTTGTGACTGCTGCTTTAATATAGTAATACAGTCTTTTTTATTATTTTCAATTGCAATAATACATGAACCTGCTTTAACATGCTCTTTTATCATTTTAGCTCCAGCAAGTATATTCTCACTTTTAATACGCATTAAAGCATGGTCACACATTAAATAAGGCTCACATTCTGCACCATTAATTATAACTGTATCAATTGGTTTATTAGGATTTAATTTTATATATGAAGGAAATCCTGCACCACCAAGCCCTACTATTCCTGCTTTGCGGGCTATATCAGATAAATCACTTCCACCATCTAATTTTTTAAAATTAGACACATCATCATTTAAAGCACTTATTGTGCAACCATTAAATTCACCTATTGCAGGATGATAAACTGTTGATATATCAATTATTTTACCATTTACAGGACTATGTATTCTTGAAGATAAACCTGCACCACACTCTGCCAAAAGCTGACCTCTTTCTACTTCATCACCAATATTTACTATTGCAGACGCAGGCGAACCTATATGCTGAACAAAGGGGATGAAAAAATCATCCCCTTCCATAATTGTAAAATTTCTAACAAACGATATATCAGATGTTTTATGTGCATCTGGATGAATACCGCCTTTTAAATAAAATTCTGTCATTATTTTTCTTTTTTATACTGCAAAATACGAATATCAGTATCTCTTAATAATTCATCCGCCAAACTGTCTTCATAATATTCTTCATAGACTATCTTTGCAATTTTTGCATTAATAATCATTTTTGTACATATTGAGCAAGGTTTAGTTGTGCAGTAAATAGTTGTCCCTTCTGTTGAAATACCATAAAGAGCTGCCTGAATAATTGCATTTTGCTCAGCATGAAGTCCTCTGCATAATTCATGGCGTTCTCCGCTAGGCACATTAAGTTTTTGCCTGAGACAGCCCGTTACTTCACAGTGAGTAACACCAGTTGGTGCTCCATTATAACCTGTAGCAATAACTCTAGTGTTTTTTACCAAAACTGCTCCAACATGACGGCGTAAACATGACGAACGAGTAGATGTGAGTTTTGTCATGTCCATAAAATAGTCATCCCAGCTGGGTCTATTCATATTAGTATAACCTTCCTTTATATAAAGGGTATGCAGCACAGAGTTCTTTTACTTTTCCTTTAACTTCTGCTATTTTATTATCATTATTAATATTTTCAAATACATCAACAATATAGTTACCAATTAGTTCCATTTCTTTTTCTTTCATACCTCTTGTAGTAACTGCTGGAGCACCAATACGAATACCGCTTGTTACAAATGGAGATAATGTTTCAAAAGGAATAGTGTTTTTATTAGTTGTAATATTTGCTTTATCAAGAGCTATCTGACAGTCTTTACCTGTTAAGCCTTTAGATTGAACATCTATTAAAACAAGGTGGTTATCTGTGCCACCTGAAACTATACGAAAACCTCTGCTTTTAATTGTTTCAGCAAGCTGTTTAGCATTTTTAACAATCTGAGTTTGATATGTTTTAAATTCATCGCTTAAAGCTTCTTTAAAAGCAACAGCTTTACCAGCAATTACATGCATTAATGGACCGCCCTGCATACCCGGAAATACTTGAGAATTAATAGCTTTTTCATACTGAGCTTTTGCAAGTATCATACCGCCTCTTGGACCTCTTAATGTTTTATGCGTAGTAGTTGTAACAATATCAGCATAAGGAACTGGGTTTTCATGAACTCCTGCTGCTACAAGACCAGCAATATGAGCCATATCAACCATTAATAAAGCACCTACTTTATCAGAAATTTTTCTAAACTCAGCAAAATCAATAGCCCTAGGATATGCACTAGCACCAGTAATTATTAACTTTGGTTTATTTTCAACTGCTAATTTTTCAACTTCATCATAATCAATAGTTTCTGTATCTTTAGTTACACCATAAGGAATAACATTAAAAAATTTACCAGAAAAGTTTACAGGGCTTCCATGAGTTAAATGACCGCCATGAGATAAATTCATACCTAAAATAGTATCACCGCTTTGTAATACAGAAAAATATGCACCAAAGTTTGCCTGACTGCCAGAATGTGGCTGCACATTAACATATTCTGCACCAAAAAGTTTTTTTGCTCTGTCAATTGCAAGCTGCTCTGCAACATCAACAAACTCACACCCGCCATAGTAGCGTTTTGCAGGATAACCTTCTGCATATTTGTTAGTCAAAACAGAGCCAACTGCTTCTAATACAGCAGGGCTTACAAAGTTTTCACTTGCAATAAGCTCAATATGCTCTTCCTGACGGTTTGCCTCTTTCATTAAGGCATCATAAATTTCTGGGTCAAATTGTTTTACATTTTCGTAAAGGCTCATTGTTTTCAAACTCCTTAAAGGGAAAATTATACTAATCTATATCTAATTTGCATATACGGCGTTCATGTCTGCCGCCTTCAAATTCTTCTTTTAACCATTCTTTTATCATTTCTTTGGCTAAAGGTATTGCTACAATATTAGCTCCCATTGCTAAAACATTAGCATTATTATGTTGACGACTTAACCTTACACTATATATATCTGAGCATAAAGCAGCTCTTATACCTTTGTGTCTGTTTGCTGCAATTGATATGCCTATACCTGTGCCGCATATAAATATTCCACGCTCTGCTTTGCCATCTAATATAGCAAGTGCAGCAGCATTTGCATAGTCTGGGTAATCACATGATTCTTTTGAATAAGTACCGCAGTCAATTACATTATGGTTTTCTGATTCTAAAAATGTTTTTATATCTTCTTTTAATGTAAACCCTGCATGGTCTGATACTACAACAATATTCATATTAACCCCAATATTTTCTACATTTCTTCTTCTGGATATATTTCACTAATCAGTTTATAATCTCTTATAATATTATCATCATCTATTGTAAAGGAAAAACCATTAAACATGATATTCCCTTTAGTTTCCACAGTAAACCTGTGAGGTATTTGGGTAATAAATCTTTCTATAATATTTCCTGCTTCCATACCTAAAACTGAACATTCAGCTCCACACATTCCTGCATCAGTTATATAAAGTGTATTAGTATCAATCATCTTTAAATCATTTGTCTGCACATGTGTATGTGTGCCGCAGATAACATTTGCCCTGCCCTTTGCAAAATATCCAAATGCTTGTTTTTCGCTTGTTGCTTCACCATGAAAATCTACTAAAACAAAAGCATCATCAGGTATTTCTTTATATATATTATTAAATGTTTCAAAAGGACAGTTGCTTGTGTATAAAAATACTCTGCCAATAAGATTTATTACACATATTTTTTTATTTAAAACATCAAAAATTTTATAGCCTGCTCCTGGAAGTTTATTTGATAAATTAGCAGGTCTTATAAATACATCCCAGTTATTAATAAGTGATAATGTTTCTTTTTTATCCCATGTATGATTGCCTGCTGTCATAGCATTTATACCAGTATCTTTTAATTCATGATATACTTTGTCTGTTATGCCAAAACCTGCAGCAGAATTTTCCACATTACCAATAATAAAATCATACTGATTATGAGATAAATGATTTTTAACAGCTTTCCTGCCACTTCTGCCTACAATATCACCAATAAAAAGCAGTTTCATATTTATTCCTCAGGTATTAAACCATGATTATAAAACTGACGCTCTAATATTCTGTCATACTGGCTCCAGCCGCCTTCTTCAACATTTTCTCTTTCAAATGCCATATTAAATGAATTTATTCTTGCATCTATATTATCAACATAATGCAGAATAAAAGCTTCTTTTGTTTTTGGCCGTTTTGGAGAGCCATATTCTAATAAACCATGGTGGCTTGCTATTAAGTGAATAAGTAAATCTCGTGCTTTTTTTGGAAAATCAGGTATACTTTCAATATATTTATCAACCATATTTATACCAAGCAGTAAATGACCTAAAAGTTTGCCTTCATCTGTATATTCAAATGAATTATCTATATCAATTTCTTGAATTTTACCTATATCATGAAACAATGCACCCATAACAGTAAGCTCTTTATTAACATTTTCTTTTCCATAAAAATCACATATTAATGCAGATAATTTTACCATAGATAATGTATGCTCTAATAAGCCATGAATATAAGCATGATGAACACTTTTAGCAGCAGAAGATTTTTTAAAAAGAGTATATGCTGCCTTATCTGCATAAAAAGCATTGCAAAGGCTTTTAAAATAAGAACTTTTAATATGCTTCTGCAAAACAGCCTTTAATTCATCTTCCATAGCTTTTGCATCTTTATCAGATTTTGGAAGAAATTCATTAGCATCTTCCCCTTCAAGTAAAACCATATCACTGACTTTTAGCTGAGTTACACCATTATACTGCTGCAAAGCTCCTGTAACATTCACCACCTGACCTCGTGCAGGTTCAAAAGAAAGTTTGTTACTGTCAAACATTATAGCATTCATACTACCGCCATCTGTATCTGTAAGAGTCATACGAATAAAAGGTCTGTTATCCTTAGTTGTATTTGTAACAAGGTTAAAAATCATATATTTTTTTGTAATTCCTAAATCCATTTATATCTCCCTTCCCTGCAGTGCAAATTCATCTACATTCTCAGATTTATCAACTATAATATCAGTTATGGATAAACCTTCCTGCTGCAATGCCTGCATTACTTCTAATGTAGTATTATACACAGAGTTTGTTGTAAATACAGCACAGTTGCATTTTTCTTTATCAATAGTGCGTATCAGCCCTAATCCACCATAAGAATCTAATATAGAATTTACAATAATAATATCTTCTTTATTACAGGAGAAACATATTCTTATTGTATAAAATTCATTATCCACTGTTATATACACCCAAAATTCATTAATATTACATCAACATTTTCAAGTTTAGCAGCAATAGATGCTATATTAAAGTGTATTGAATTTTCAAGATATATTCTCTCAAGTTTTAAATTATTTACCATATCTAAAAAAATATGGTGGTTTCTTTGCACTTCTTGAAAATCTAATAAAAATACACCTTTTTCAAAAAATATATTATCTTTTTTAAGATATATTTTTGTATCAAACTCTAATCCTTCTAAAGATGAAGATACAGCACCATGGGAAAAGAAATCTATTCTGCTGGAGCCGCCTCGTGGACGGTTATTAATAAAATCATAATCAATAATTGCAGGACTGTATTCAACCTTACCAAAATCAATAATAAGTTTTTCTTTATTTTCTTCCATTATCAAACTCTATGGAAAATTTATTTTTTACATTTTCTAAAATACCATTTACAAAAGAGGCAGATTTTTCATCTCCATAACTTTTTGCTAAAGTAACATAATCATCAATAACTGCATAATATGGAGCATCTCCCTCAAAAAGTTCTGATACACCAAGCCTTAAAATACATCTTTCTATTGCACCTATTCTATCAATAGTCCAGTTTTTATTAATAAGCTCAGATATTATTGCTTCATCTTTTTCTTTATTTTTATATGCAGTTTCAAAAAGTTTATCTGCAAAGCCTAATATTTCTTCAGTTACATCTGCATATTCAAGCCTGAAAGATGATTTTGTTTCACTAACAGAGTTGTCTGCCAAAGTAGCACTATAAAGCATTTGTATGGCGTAATCACGCCCTTGTGTTCTTTTTCTTTTCATTATATTATATACCTTTGTAAAGGTTTATCATTTCTAATGCAGCCATAGCAGCATCGCTGCCTTTGTTACCTGCTTTTGTTCCTGCTCTTTCAACAGCCTGCTCAATAGTATCAGTTGTTAATACACCAAATATTACAGGAATATTATACTTCATGGAAACAGAAGCAACCCCTTTTGATACTTCTGCAGCCACATAATCAAAATGTGGAGTAGAGCCTCTTATTACTGCACCTAATGTAATTACAGCATCATATTTACCGCTTTCAGCAATTTTATTACATACTGATGGGATTTCAAAAGCTCCTGGAACTCTGTATAAATATATATCATCAGTATTAACATTATGGCGGAGTAATGTATCTTCTGCACCGCCAATTAATTCTTTAGTAATAAATTCATTAAATCTTGAAGCAACGATTGCTATTTTAATACCTTTTCCGTCAAAATTTCCTTCAAACACTTTCATTTTTATCCTCTCAATATTTTCTTATATATCTAAAAAATGACCTAGTTTTTGTTTTTTTGTCTGCATATATTTTATATTTTCTCCGCCTATACCGCACTGAATAGGAACTCTTTCCACAATTTCAATACCATATTTTTCAAGACCTGAAAATTTTCGTGGATTATTAGACATAAATCGCATTTTATTTACACCCAGTTTTCTTAAAAGCTGAGCTCCAAAAGAATAATCTCTTTCATCATCTAAAAAACCAAGTTTAATATTAGCTTCTACCGTATCATAACCTTTATCCTGCAGTTTATAAGCCTTTATTTTATTTAAAAGTCCTATGCCTCTGCCTTCTTGAAACATATATAAAATAACCCCTCTACCTTCCTGCTCTATCATCTGCATAGCAGTATGCAGCTGGTTGCCACAGTCACACCTTAAAGAAGCAAATCCATCACCAGTTAAACACTGAGAATGAACTCTTACAAGCAGCGAGTTGCCGCCTTCAATATCACCTTTAATTAATGCAACAGCTTCTTTACCATCTGCTTTATTTTGATATCCTTCTATTCTAAATGTTCCAAATTCTGTTGGAAGAATAGCTGATGATACTTTTTCTATTAAATTATCATTTATTTTTCTATATTCTATTAAGTCTTCAATAGTCAATATTTTTAATGAATGACTGCGGGCAAATTTTTCTAAATCATTCATTCGTGCCATTGTGCCATTATCATTCATTATTTCACAGATTACACCAGCATGATTTAATCCTGCAAGGCGTGATAAATCAACAGAGCCCTCTGTCTGACCAGGACGCACTAATACTCCACCATCTCTTGCCCTTAAAGGAAATATATGACCCGGTTTTATTAAATCATTTTTTTTAGAAAGTGGATCTGCAAGCACTTTTATAGTTTTTGCTCTGTCAAAAGCAGAAATACCTGTTGTAATACCATGTTTTGCTTCAACTGATACTGTAAAAGCTGTTCCAAATCTGCATGCATTATTAGACGACATTTGCTCTAAACCAAGAGTATCACATCTATCAGCACTTAAAGCAACACATATAAGCCCTTTTCCATAAGTTGCCATAAAATTAACTTTTTCAGGTGTAACAAAATCAGCAGCAAATACTAAATCACCTTCATTTTCACGAGATTCATCATCAGTCAAAATTATCATACCGCCAGATTTTATTATATTTATTGCTTCTTCAACGCCTGCACGAACACTCATATCCATTATTAACTACCTTTTAAAACCCAATATCAGCGATTTTAATTTATCATCTTTTTCTTCATCATAAACCATTTTTTCTACATATCTTGCAATAATATCTGATTCTAAATTAACTATATCACCGTTTTTTTTATATTTTAAGTTTGTATTTTCAAAAGTATGTGGAATAACAGCCACTTCAAAACTGTTACTGTTAACATCTGCTGCTGTTAAACTAATACCATCTACTGCTATGGAGCATTTTGATACGATATATTTATCTAGATAATCAGGATAGCTGATAAATAATCTATAAGAGTCTCCATATTTAGTAATGTTTAATATTCTGCCTGTTCCATCAACATGACCTTGAACAATATGACCACCAAGCCTTGATGATAAAGTTAATGCTCTTTCTAAATTAACAACACTGCCACTTCTAATATTATTAAGTGATGTTTTTGCAATTGTTTCATAACTTATATCCGCTTCAAAAAAACTGCTTCCAAAGCTAACGGCAGTCAAACATACACCATTAACAGCAATAGAATCACCTAAAAGTAAGCCATCAGTTACTTTACTACATTCTACTTTTAGTTTCAAACTTTTATCGCCTTTTATCAAGGCACTTACTTTTCCAAGTTCTTCTATTATCCCAGTAAACATATTATTCTACATTATAATTTTTAGTAAATTCAACAGCCTGCATTGCATAATCATTTATTCTTGCAGATATTAATATATCCTGACCGCAGATATTTATTTCATAATCTTTAAATATTAAAGCCTCATTCATATTATTAATACCTAAGCCGCCTATTGATGAAACTGCATCTTTTCCACCAATTACTTTTGGTGCAATAAATGCTTCCAGCCTGTCTACAAGCCTGTTATCAAAAAATGAGCCATTTACTCTGCTGCCAGCTTCAACAAATACATTCATATATCCTAATTCATATAGTGAATATAATACCTCTTTTATATCTAACATCCCATTTACACAAGGAACTTTTATAACTTTTACATTTTTATCATTAAGTTGCATAATTTTGCTGCTGTCAGCATTTTCTGAAGTATAAATAATCACTGGGGCATATTCTGCACTATTTACTATATTTGCATTAATATCTATTTTTAAGCTGCTGTCAAGCACTGCTCTAACAGGCTGTCGCACAGCATTTTTTCTTCTATCTGTCATTAAAGGATTATCTGCTTCAACTGTTCCTATACCTGTTAAAACAACATCAGATAAACCACGCATTTTATGAACAAGCTCTCTTGCATCATCGCCAGTTATCCATTTAGAATGTCCTGTTTTACATGCAATCTTACCATCTATACTGCTTGCAGTTTTTAATGTTACATAAGGCAGTTTTAATGTCTGATATTTAATAAAATCTTCTATTAATAAGCTGCATTCTTTTACAAGAACACCATATTCTACTTCTATTCCAGCATTTCTAAGAATATTAACACCACGCCCTCTGTGTTTAGGGTTTACATCAAGCACACCAATATACACTTTTTTTATACCTGATGAAATAATTTTTTCCACACAAGGTGGTGTTTTACCATAAGTAGAACATGGCTCTAATGTAACAAAAAGCTCACAGCCAGAAACATCTTCACCTGCATTTTTTATAGCATTTATTTCAGCATGAAAGCTGCCATATTTTTCATGTATACCATAAACTGCATTACCGCCTTTAATAACAGCAGCCCCAACTAACGGGTTAGTTAAAGTAAATCCTTTAACATTTCGGGCAAGCTCAATACACTTACCCATAACAAGCTCTTTATTCTGCATCTTTTTCTTTTTTGCGGACAAATTTGTTTTCTTCACCCTTAATAATACGCACAATATTTGAACGGTGTTTAAATATAACAAAAAAAACTATAACAGCAGTAAGCACTTTAAGTGCAAACCAGTCACTTATGGCACACACTGCAATAAGCAGTGTAAGAGAGCCTAAAATAGAGCCAGCAGATACCATTTTTGTAGCAAAAAAAACTATTATAAATACAACAAGTCCTATGCCTATTTCAATTGGAGCAAGTGCTAAAAATACACCAGCACCTGTTGCTACACCTTTACCGCCTTTAAAACCAAGAAAGACTGTATATGTATGACCAAGCACAACGACTGCTGCTGTAATCAATGTAATAATAGTCTGTCCATAAAAATGAAGTGATATAAATACAGGAATAAAGCCTTTTAGTGCATCAAGCACAAATACACTTATAAAACCCCACTTTCCAAGAACTCTTGCCGCATTTGTAGCACCAGCATTACCACTGCCAACAGTTCTTATATCTATTTTCTTAACAAGCTTCACTATAATATATGCAAATGGTATTGCACCAATGAAATATGATGCTGTAATTAATAATATTTGTGGTATTGTCATAACTAAACAAGCTCCCCTTTATTTTCATTTTTAAAGTAATCTCTATAATATACAAATGCTGAATATATAGATAATACTAATGCTGCATACATAAGAATAGTTCCCATTAAAAACCAGTTTATACCAAGCCATGTAATTTTAAATGAAAGCATACCTATTGCTACCATTTGGAAAGTTGTTTTTAACTTGCCCCATATACCTGCTGCAATAATTACACCTTTACTTGCAGCAAAATTACGCAAAGCTTCCATTGCAAAATCTCTTGCAAGCATTAATACTGCTATCCACCAGTAAAGCCTGTCTAAATCAATTAATGCAATCAATGCTGCTGCCACAAGTATTTTATCAGCAATAGGGTCTAATATTTTACCTAAATCAGTAACCATATTATACTTTCTTGCAATATAACCATCAAGGAAATCTGAAACGCCTGCAAATATAAAAATAATAGTTGCAGCTACATTACTCCAATCTTTATTAATGTAAAGCACAAGAAGATAAAGAGGTATTGCCACAACTCTTACTATTGTTAACTGGTTAGCAATATTCAGCTCTAATTTCATAATTTCCTCCTGATAAAATAATAGATTATCCTTCTATAAATTCAATTTTAATAATTTCATATTCAGTTTCACCTTTTGGAGCCTGAACAGTGAAATCATCACTTTCCTTTTTACCCATCATAGCTCTTGCAAGTGGTGACATAATAGATATTTTTCCATTAAAAATATCTGCTTCATCACTGCCTACTATGGTATAAGTTTTTCTTTCTTCTGTATCAATATTTTCAATAGTGACAGTAGCACCAAAAGCAACTTTATCACCAGACATCTGTGATATATCTATAATTTCAAAAAGGCTCATTTTATATTCAAGTTCATTAATGCGTGCTTCAATCATACCCTGCCTTTCTTTTGCTGCATCATATTCAGCATTTTCACTTAAATCCCCATGTCCTCTTGCTTCCTGAATAGCAAGTATTACCTCATTCCTATCTACATTACGCAGTTTATCAAGCTCTGCCTTTAATTTTTCATAACCACCGCGTGTTATAGGTATTCTGCTCATGTACATCTCCTCATATCTATATTTTATTTATATTCCTTATTATTTATACCATATATACTGGCATTTTTAAAATATCTTAAAATCATACCATATTTTTTAAAAAAGCGGTATAAAAAAAATACTATTTTAAAATTTTTTCTATGTTATCTAATTCTGTAATGTTTTTAGTATTATTTTTATTCTTTTCTTCAGGATATGCACTAATTACACCATCTTTTAATGTTATAGTAAGTTCAGTTTCCATTTCCACATTATCAACTGAAGATATTATTTTCTCTTTTTGTGTAACAACAGCATAGCCTCTTTCTATGACATTTTGTGGGTCAAGCAGATATAGTTTACTTTCAAGCAGCGAAATATCTGCATTTTTATTAAATAGATAATCAACTATATACTGCTCTAAACACCTGCTTCCATCTTTTAACTGCCTGTATGATACTGCATATTTTTCTTTTACTGCTTTTAAAAGAGATTTTTCTATTATATCAAACTTATATTTATAACCATCTAATTTTTTAGCAGGATTAAATAAACTAAGTTTATGAAAATAAAAGTCTAAACGAGACGATTTCTTTTCTAGTTTATTTAATACTGCTATTTTTATGTTTTTCCTAAATATTATTTCTTTATAATTATAAGCTGAAATTCTAGCAAACATATTTGTTGATAATGTTTTATGGCTGTTAGCTATTCTCACTTTGTATGCTTCTATTAAATTAGCAGGATTAGATGCAGTAATTACATATTCATACTTTGAAAGCTTTTTATTTAATCCATATAATTTTTTATTAAGCATATTTTCAAGCACATTATTAAAGTCAGATATTTTGTGATTAAGTTTAATAAGCCTGTGTAATGGTGATTTACTCTCTAATTTTAATGAAACCATATCAAGCTGCTGATTTTTTTTATCAAGCATATTTACAGTATTTTTATTTAATACAAATATATATTTTTCAAGCAGCTGTTGAGCAGCTTTATAGTGAGATGATAAATATACAGCTGCTGCTGTTGGGGTTGCTGCTCTGTAATCTGCAACATAATCTATAATTGTAAAATCTGTTTCATGACCTACTGCACTAATTAACGGCACTTTTGATGCAGCTGCAGCACGAGCTACAACTTCCTGATTAAAAACGGCTAAATCCTCCACACTGCCGCCGCCACGCATAACCACTATTACATCATATCTTTCAGTATGACTTCCTGCTTTTAATATGGTATCTGCAATAACAGGTGCATTTTCAATATTCTGGACAGGAATATTCCACACATCTATTAAATATCTGCCTTTTTCATTTTTAGTTGTAACAATAAAATCCTTAATAACAGCACCAGTTAATGCAGTTAATATGGCAGCTCTATATGGATATTTTGGCACAGGACTTTTTCTTGACTCATCAAAAAGACCTTCTGCATAGAGTTTCTTTTTCATTTCTTCAAACTGCTTCCATAAAAGCCCTTCTGAATCATACTCTATTTTTTTAACATTTATCTGATAACTGCTTGATTTATCATAACTTTTTATTTCACCAAACACTTTTACTTTATCACCTAGTTTAGGCATAAAATTATTAGCAGTATGGTAATATTTAAAATATGTTGCATTTAAAACAGAATCGCCTTCTTTTAATGTAAAATATATATGACCACTTGAATTCTGCTTTGATACCTGTGATATTTCGCCAGTAACGGCAACCATTTCTGGAAAAGCATTTTTTAATATACTTGATAATATATGTGATATTTCTTTAACACTAAATTCCTGCATAATATTCTCAATTATTTCTTTTCTTCTGTGGTTTTATTATCTTCTATAATATATACATCTTCACCTACTTTCTGAAGACCAAGCTCCCGTCTAATAATTCCTTCTAAATATTCCTGATTTTTAATAGCAAGCTCCAATTCTCTTTCTTTTTCTGCTATTTCCTTATCCATTTCTCTTAATCTTTCTTCATAACTTTGGCGAACTGTTACAAGCTCATTGTATTTAAGCATACCATTATGTCCAAATATAATATAAAATACAATAGCACAAATAATGACTGTAAATATTATTGCATATCTCATAACAAGCTCCTTTTTCCATTAATTAAATCTATTAAATTATTTTCAAGTAACGAAATATTATTATACATAACTACATTTTCTTTATTTCTAAACCAAGTATACTGGCGTTTTGCAAAATGTCTTGTTTCTTTTGCTATCTGATTTATAACATCATCAGCACTTCCTCCATTCATAATATAATCTGCTATTAACTTATATCCTATGGCTCTAAAAGCAGGACATTCTGTAGAATATCCTGCTTTTAAAAGATTTTCTACTTCCTGTTTCCAGCCATTTTGCCACATATGCAAAGTTCTTTCATTTATTTTTTCATAAAGCACTTTTCTATCCTGCCATAAAACTGCACATGTATATTTATACTTTGGTTTTCTGTTATATTTTTTATGTGCTTCTGTAAAAGATATACCAAGTCCGTAATATATTTCTAATGCACGAATAATCCTTGTGGGATCATTACTGCTGATTTTAGAAGCATATTCATTATCAACCTGCACTAATTTATTATATAATACAGCTAATCCATCTTTTTCTGCTTTTTTCTGCAATTCTTCTCTAACACTGCTTTCTATTTCAGGGCAGTTAAATATACCATCAGTCAATGATTTAATATAAAGCCCTGTGCCGCCTGTTATAACAGGCACTTTTGTCCGTTTTATAATATCATCAATAAGTTTTTCTGCCTGCTGAACAAACATACCAGCAGAATAGCATTCATCTGGCTGCATAATATCTATAAGATGATGTTTTACCTGCTGCTGCTCCTGCCTGCTTACTTTTGCTGTGCCAATATCAAGATTTGTATATACTTGGAATGCATCTGCACTAATAATTTCAACAATACCTGTTTTTAATGCTGCATTAAAAGCTGTGCCACTTTTACCAGAAGATGTAGGACCTGTAATAATAGGTATTATCATCTGTAAAATTTCCTTGCAATCTCCTGCACAGTCATCATGTATATAATTGGTCTGCCATGGGGACAGGTACCAAAATTATTAGTATTAAAAAGCAGTGTAACAAGATATTCCATTTCTGCATAAGTTAATTCATCACCTGCTTTTATTGCTGATTTACATGAAAGCATAGCTCGTGGTGCTTCTTCTTGTTTTGATTTACCAGTTAAACATAAATCTACCGCTATATTTGTAAATTCTTTTGCAATATTTTTCCTTATAATAGTATATGGCACTCTTAAAATTTCAAGCTTATTTATACCTGTAATTTTATAACCATAACCAAAAGATTCAATAATTAATTTGAATCTGTCAATATTTTCTATAATTTCATCAGTCATTACAACTTCAACTTCATCATGCAAAACTATTGAAGGTTTTGGTTTTGCAGTATTGTCTGACTGTATTTTCTCAAAAAGCACCCTTTCATGTGCTGCATGCTGGTCAATAAATAAAATTTCTTTGTTTAGTGTTTCTATAATAATATATGTTTTATCAACCTGCCCTATAACTCTGAATTCTCCACTTGCAATACGGTTATCAACTGTATCTCTGTTATCATTTAAAACAGCTGCTGTATTATCATAAATATCTGTATTATATGCAGGAATATTTTCAAGAGTTTCATCAAGAGATAATGTATAAGCAGGCTGTGGAACTTCTGCACTATTTATTTTTGGACTTTCATCTTTATATGATGTATTTAAGCTGCTGTTTGTATGCTTGGAAAAAGGTGGATAGCTTCCTGCCTGATTAAATACAGGCTTATTTTTTACATGTTTTTCATATTCTATATTACTCTGCTCTTTATTATCTTGTATATCATTAATTGTATAACCCTGCTGTATATAATTACCAGTATAACCAGTATTTACACCTTTACCTTTAAAAGAGTTTGCAACAGCATCATTTACAAGAGAAAATATTTCTCCTGCATTTACAAACCTTACTTCCAATTTTGCAGGATGCACATTTGCATCAACAATATCTGGATTAATTCTAATATCTATAACCGCAGCAGGAAATCTGCCATCAGGAATAAGTCTGTGATAAGCATTAATAACTGCCTGCACTAGACTTGCATCTTTTATAAGCCTTCCATTTACACCAATAATTATGGCATCTCTTTTTAATCTGTCACTAGCTGCTGGAAGTGTGGCACAAGCTGTTACTTTTTTACCAGCATATTCTGCCACTCCTTTACAGAATGCTTTCCCATTAAATACTTTGGATGCTCTCACTACTGTATCATCAGAAGATAATGCATGATATACTTCTTTATCATTGCATTTTAAAATAATATCAATTTCTGGATTAATAAGAGAAAAATGTTTAATCAGTTTTATAATTTCACCTTCCAGACTTTTAGAGCTTTTTAAAAATTTACGCCTTGCAGGCAGGTTTTCAAAAAGCCTGTCAGCTTCTATAATCGTGCCTTTAACAGCAGCAGTTGGTTTAATATCACAAATTTTGCCATACTGACATGCGATAGTATATGCTTTGCCATCTTTACCGCTTGTAATTTTAAAATCACTGACAGAAGAAATTGCTGCTAATGCTTCCCCACGAAACCCAAAAGTTGCAGCAGAATAAACATCTTCAACAGTTGCAGCTTTACTTGTAGCAAAACGCTCTAAGGCAAGTGGTAAGTCATCTTTATCTATTCCTTTGCCATTATCTATAATTTTTATTTTATTTAATCCACCCTCATTAACTTCAACTATAATTTTTGATGCACCAGCATCACATGAATTCTCAATTAATTCTTTTACAACATTAAAAGGTTTTTCAACAACTTCACCTGCTGCTATTTTAGAAGCAACTTCTGGCGACAGCCTTTTTATTACAGACATACTATATCCTTATATTTATTTTAATAGTATTTTACTAAATTTTTTCATTTTTTACAATAGGGCAAAAAAAATTCCGCCAAATAATATTGGCGGAACTAAAAAAATTAATTATGATTTTCTATTTAATATCATCTAAAGCTTTTAAAATTAATCTTTCATTATAACCAGAAATGGCCTTTCCATTAATATAAAATGCTGGTGTAGCACTAATGTTTAAATTTTCTGCTAATTCTTTTGTTTCATCAACTTTTGTTTTAATTTCATCAGATAAAACTAATGATTTAAATTTATCAGGATTATCTGTTTTAGCTGCAAAATCATTTATAATTTGATTATTTACTTCATCAATTAATACAGCTAATGTTTCTTGATTAAGTTGAGTGCCTGCTTCTTGCAAATCTTCAATTTTTGACTCTATGACTTTAATATAATCTGCTTCAAAAAGTTCATTTTTAAAATTAAAACCCATTTGCATACCAGCTTCAAAAATTTGTGCCATAATTTGTGCATTTGGGTGCATATCTAATGGTAAATGAACTATATACAATGCATAGTCTGATTTATCTGCTAATTTTTCTTTAAATAAAGCATTAGCTTTTTTGCAGTATGGACATTGAAAATCAGTAATTTCAACAATTACATTTTTAGCATCTTTATTGCCAGATGCAAGTGTAAGTTTAGATGTATCTATTGTTTCCACTTTTGCAAATTCAAAATCTAATTCATCTTTTAAAGAAGATAATGTTTTAGAATCAATTATATCCTTTGCAAAATACCTGCCATTTGTAATAAATCTTTCAGTATTAACAAGATTATTATTATTATAAATTTTTATTTCTACAAATGCAAAGCCCGGAAGTATATCTTTAAGATTTTTAAGTTCAATAACTTGAACTTTAATATCCTGTCCAGTTTGAGCAAAACCTGCCTGTAAATTTTTTTCTAATACTTTCAAATCAGCAGATTTGCAGCCAGTAACAAGTGCAGCAAGTAAAACAACAAGTATAAATAAGCGTTTCATATTAATCTCCTATAATATAAATAGTATAAGTATTTAACACACTTAAACATATTATTCAAATATTCTAATATACTCCATACATATTTTATACAAATTTACTTAAATAATACTGTAACAAGATGAAATTTCAGTGCCTCCATCTATCTCTTTTAACTGAAAATAATATTTTTCATTATCAATAATCATTTCTATATTTGCTTTTTTGCCTTCTTTAATATGTATTTTTTTAGGTAAAATTTCATAAAATATTGAAACTGTAGAATTATTTACATGTTCTTTATTTACAAAATATTTTTCATTAGAATCTGGCAGATATCGTTTCCAAAACTCAGCATATTTATGAGTTGGAACAAAATAATCTCCAAATTCTTCATAAGCTTTACCTATTCTTTTATCTTTAAAAAAATATTTAAAATATTCTTTGCAGTTATTTGTATTAACAGATTTTTCCACAATTACAAAATCACAATTTGGGCATGCTTTTACATATTCTTCAGCATATACAGAAATATTTAATATTAAAAAAGAAATTATAATAAAAAAAACTTTCATATATTACTCCATAAATCTTTGCATAGTTTATTACAATATGAAAAAAAGAAAAGAAAAATAATGAAAGGCGACGTCCGGATTTGAACCGGAGTACAAGGCTTTGCAGGCCTCTGCCTAACCACTCGGCCACGTCGCCGTATAAAAAAGCGGGTGACGAGACTCGAACTCGCGACCTCAACCTTGGCAAGGTCACGCTCTACCAACTGAGCTACACCCGCATGGGAATTACTATATATATTATTTACCATACAATGTCAATAAAAATTTTTATATTTTTTAATTTTTTTTCTTAACTAACAGGACAAATGTTACACTTTTAGTAAAAAATAAATCTTAAATTAATATAAATCAAGCAATAATTTATTTTCAATAACAATCTCATATGGAGATTTAAAATTTAAGCATGTTTTAGCAGTATTATTATATCTATCTTCATGCTGTTTAAGAGCCTTAATTAATTCATCTTTGGAATAGAATTTATTATTTGCATATAAAATTTTTCCATCCTCTCTATGACTTCTTTCCACCTTTCCATTCTGCCAAGGTGAATAAGGTCTTATTCGTTTAATAGTATATCCTTTCTTTTCAGCTGTCTCTTCAAAATAGCTTTTCTTGTTTGTAACTTCCTTATCATTTACAAACTCATAGCCATTATCCACTTGAATTGTTTTTAGTGGAAAGCCAAATTTACTTTCCAGTTCGTCTAAAAACTTACCTGTTTCAAATGTGCTTTTTTCTTCTACTATTTCTAATACTCTCATTCTGCTGTATTCATCTATCGCTGTTATCTGATAATATTTTTTACCATAGCTGGAAAACATTATACATTCCTGTGGAACATATTTTATATCTATCTGAACCTTGTCGCCTATATACTGACCTGTTATTGGTTCATATCTTGTATAGCTCTTTTTTGACTTGTTTAATGACTTTAAGCCTTTCTTCCTTATCTGCATACACATACTGCCAAAACTACGATTATAACCAATTTCTAGAAGTCTGACATATACCTCCGCATTACCATACAAACCATGCTCGGCATATGTGTTAAATATTAAATCAAGCTCTTCTTTACTATGCTTATTTGGACTGTTTCTTGGTCTACGACTTTTAAAAGATAAACTCTGAACTGTTCCATCATATTTCTTTAAATGCCTGTATACAAACATACGGTTCACTTGATATTTGCGGGCTGCTTTCGTTGCTCCTTTTTTTAATGCATACTCACATAACCGTTGACGAAATCGCATTTCTTCTGTTATTATCACTTTATTCATTGTGATACCTCTTAGTTTAGTTTAGTTTTTTGCTTAATTTTATACTATATACTAAGAGGTATTTTTTTATACTTATTTTTGTAACATATGTCTCATAATCTTACAAATTTTTATATTTTTTAATTTTTTTTATATCAATAAATTATTCATATAATATTATATATTTTTATGAATATGCAGAAAATAAATCAATAAAATTTTTTGTCAGCTGGTTTAGAAAAACTTTTTGATAGTATTTATTATAAATATTTATAATTTATCATTGACATAAACAAAAAATACAATACTGTAACACATATTATATATATTGTGTTACGGGGATATTTATGGAAGATAAATTATGGGAACAAGTGGCAGTTTTTCACGGGCATAAATGCCCAGGGCTTGCAATTGGATATAAAGTAAGTCTTCTTGCTTTAAAGCATCTTGATATAAAAGATGATATTAATGATGAAGATATAGTATGTATTGCGGAAACAGATGCATGTGGAGTAGATGCAGTGCAGGTTATACTAAAAGCCACCACTGGCACAGGTGCTATGCGTATTTTATACACAGGAAAGCAGGCATTTAATATTTTTAATAGAAAAAACGGCAAAAAAGCAAGGTTTGTTTTAAATAATATACAAGACTTCAATAATAAAGAAGATAAAATGAAATATATTTTATCAACTGATGAAGAAAAACTTTTTACAGTTAAAGATGTAAAAATCATGTTTCCTGAAAAAGCACAAATATATAATTCATATATTTGCTCAGAATGTGGAGAAAAAACTGCTGAAAATGCAGTGACCATTATAAATAATAAATATATTTGTAATTCATGCAAAGGTTAATTATGAAAAAATTTTTTATTATACTCTTTATTTTTGCAGCAGTGCAAAGTTATGCGTATTCCGTAACTGATATGCGTGGAAAACAGATAGAAATACCTGAAAAATTAGAAAGAGTTGCAACAATTGATGATGGCTTTATTGAAGGAGTTATGACACATCTTGAAGTTATAAATAAAGTAACTGCCATAGGCTCATGGAGTATGAAAAGAGATTATAAATATACTTATGAAACTATTGATGGCAAAACATACACTGCAAAAGGTGTAAACACAATGAAATATCTGCACCCATGGTTAAATGATATACCATGCTTTAATTCACCACAGGGGGACATATTAAATTATGAAACACTTGCAAAATCAGACCCCCAGTTAATCATATTAAGAGTTGGTGATTGCACCGTGTCTGGCGGCTCTTATTTTAGAGGAGGTGACCCTGCTCAGCTTGAAAAAACAATATCTATGATAGAATCATTGGATATTCCTTTAATCGTCCTATTCTCACCTACTTATTACGGTAAGGCAGAACTTTCATCTATGAAAGAAGAAATGCGTATTTTAGGAGATGTGTTTAAACAAAGAGATAAAGCATTAAAACTTTATGAATATTTAAATGAAACAGAAACAATGGTAAGAAATAGAACTAAAAATATAAAAGAAAAACCAACTGTTTTATATTTTGGCTTAAATTCTGCTGCAAGAAAACAAGGCGGTTCAGGTATGGTTTCTGGAATAAATACTCCAGAATCATATATTATAGAAAATATTGTTAATGCAAAAAATGCATATCGTGGTAAAGGTAATCGTGTCATTTTAAGTAGTGAGCAGGTTTATGCAGTAGACCCAGATATAATACTTTTACCTACACAAAATGGATACCACCCTGCAAATGAATTACTAAAAGCACCATATTATCAAAATCTAAACCAGTTAAAAGCTGTGAAAAATAAACAAGTATATGCTCTGCCATGGACCCCTATGAACTGCTCACGCAGGGTAGAATATCCACTTGATATATTAATTATTGCAAAAGCTGCCTATCCTGAAATCTTTAAGGATATAAAAATTCATCAGTTTGCATTAAAGTTTTACAAAAAAGTATATAATGTTGATGATAAAACAGCAAAAGCATTATTAAGCGAACAGATGCTTGACTGGACAATAGAAAATGATTTTTAATATATTAGAAGATAAAAGAAAAAACATTATTTTACTGCTTATAATAATACTGCTGTGTGCAATACTTTTTGCTGTTATTTCTGGAAATTCAGAACTTTCCCCAAAAACAGTATTAAATATTATTCTTTTTAAACTAACTGGCTTTAGTTTTGAAGAAATATCAAAAAGAGACATGGCTATTGTATGGAATATGCGTATGCCCCGTGTTATTATGGCTATACTTGCAGGATTTGCTCTTTCTACAGCTGGTGCATTATATCAAGGCTGTTTCAGAAATCCACTTGTAGAGCCTTTTATACTTGGCGCATCAAGTGGAGCAAGCTTTGGTGCAGCTTTTGCAATCATATTTCCAGCACTTTTTCTACCCATTCAAATCTCTGCATTTATATTCGCTTTAATTGCTGTGCTTTCATCATATATGCTTGCAAGACAGAAAGGAGAAATAAATACCGTAGGTCTTGTGCTTTCAGGGGTAATTACAGGCTCTATTTTTTCAGCTCTTGTATCCATTATGAAATACTTATCAGAAGATACACAGCTTAGAGAAATTACTTTTTGGATGATGGGTGGACTATATCACGCATCATGGAGCGATATATATATAAATGCCATATTAATATTGATATGCTTTATTATAGCATGGGTATTTGCATGGAAACTAAATCTGCTTTCAATAGGTGATGAAGATGCTAAAACATTAGGCATAAACCCAGATAAGTATAAAACTATTTTTATAATAACAGCTACATTAATGACAGCAGTATGTGTATCAAGTGTTGGTATTATTGCATGGGTTGGGTTAATGATGCCACATGCAGCAAGGCTCCTAACTGGACCTGATAACAGATATGTTATACCTATTGCAAGCCTTGGTGGTGCAGTATATCTGTTAATATGCGATACTATTGCAAGAACATTAACAGTAGGAGAAATACCTATAGGTATTATTACTTCTATAATAGGTGCCCCATTTTTAATATGGATACTTCGTGCTAAAAGCGGCAGACTGTTTAACTAGGTGATATATATGCTTGAAATAAAAAACTTAAATTTCTATTACGGAAATAACCATATTTTGAAGAATATATCATTTAATGCAGAAAGTGGCAGCCTGTGGGGCTTAATGGGTCCAAATGGCAGTGGTAAAACTACTTTTTTTAAATGTATATTAGGTCTTTTAAAGCATACAGGCAGTCAGATTAAAATCAATCATTTAGATTATGAAAAATTAAATACTTCAAAACTGGCAAAATTAATATCGTATGTTCCACAAGAACATAAACCACCCTTTCCTTTTACTGTTAGAGAAATGATATTAATGGGAAGGTCCCCATATATGGGCGGTATATTTGGCTTAAAAAAAGAAGATTACATTGAAGCTGAAAAAGCAATAGAAATGGTAAATATAGCTGATATTTCTGATAAACCTGTTACGGCATTAAGCGGTGGACAAAGACAGCTTACATTAATTGCACGCTCTATTGCACAAAATGCACCTGTCATGATACTTGATGAGCCTACAAGTGCTCTTGATTTTAATAACCAAATAACTATATGGAAAATATTAAAAAAACTTGCAGAAACTGGCAAGCTTATTATTGCATGCAGTCATGACCCTAACCATATTTTATGGTTTGCAGAAAATACACTTGTAATAAAAAATGGAGAAATATTAGCAAACGGCAAAACAGATGATGTAATAACAAACAGTCTTTTAAAAGAAATATATGGCATTGAATACAATATTCTGCATAATGATAACAGTAAAATTATACAACCTGTTCTATAAATTATTAATTTAAATATTGACTAATTAATTATTTTATAATTAAATACCCCTACATATTTGGAGGTCTTATGAGTAAAGGCAGGTTATATATCATTTCAGCACCAAGCGGTGCAGGCAAATCTACATTATGCTCTATGCTTATAAATAAATATCCTGCTGTAAGATATTCTATATCATATACTACAAGAGCACCAAGAGGAAATGAAATAAACGGAAAGGAATATTTTTTCATAGATAAAGATACTTTTATAAAAATGATAGATAATAACGACTTTTTAGAATGGGCAGAAGTTCATGATAATTATTATGGCACATCTAAACAGCAAATTAATAATGCATTAAATGAGGGTATTGATATTTTTTTAGATATTGACCCACAGGGAGCAATGCAGTTAAAAGAAAAACTTGATAATATTGCTACTTTTATTTTTATAGCAGCCCCAAGCCTTGCTGAGCTTAAATCAAGACTTGAAAACAGAGGCACTGATAAAGCAGACAATATTGCATTAAGATTGGAAAATGCAAAAAAAGAAGTTGAATATTTTAAAAAATATGATTATTTAATAATTAATGATGCAAGTAACGAAGCTTTTAAACAGCTAGAAAGAATATACCTTGCAGAAAAACTTAGAACTAATCAGTATAATAATGTAAATGAATTTATGAGTATATAATAAGGAGATGACAATGGCATTTTTAGACATTGAAAGAATAATTAACCAAAAAAATGTGGATAGTAGATTTAAACTTGTTCATTTAGCAGCACTTCGTGCCAGAGAATTAAACAATCCTGATGAAACTACTGTTTTAGCTGATTTAAAATCAAGCGAAAAAGTAACATCAAAAGCTTTAACTGATATTGTTCGCAATAAAGTAAAATTTGTTGAAATAGAAGATATTTCAGAAGAAACAGAAAAAGAAAAATCTACTGAAAATAATTAATCATAATTTTATTTTTATCCCCTGCCATACTTTATGACAGGGGCATTTATTATATTATGCTAAATCATCAAGCAGTTTAATTATGTTATTATTTAATTCGTGCCTTTTAGAAAATACTTCTTCATAAGGAACAAATTTTATTTGATTTCCCTGCAAACCTGTCATTACAGCAGTTTTTCCATTCATAAGCCCTTCTACAGCTGCAGCACCCATACGAGAACCAAGCACTCTGTCAAAATATGTTGGAAAACCACCACGCTGAACATGACCTAAAACAGTTATTCTTGCATCAAATGTGCCTGCTTCCTGAAGTTTTTTTCCAAAATCATAAGCAGAACCTGCACCTTCTGCAACTATTAAAATATTTCTTGTTTTACAATCAGCTGCTCTTTTTTTAAATTTTTCTGCAATTCCTGCCAAATCAGGCTCAACTTCTGGAATAATTACTGCATCAGCACCTGTTGCTATACCAGCCATAACAGCAAGATATCCACAATGTCTCCCCATTACTTCTATAACAAAAGTTCTGCCATGGGAACTTGCAGTATTATTAATCATATCTATAGAATCCATAATAACATTCAGTGCAGTATCAACTCCCAAAGATACATCTGTGCCATATATATCATTATCAATAGAGCCTGGTATTCCTATAGATTTAATACCAAATTTTTCATCAAGGACTTTTGCACCACTTAATGAACCATCTCCACCTATAACAACTAAACCTTCAATGCCATATTTTTCTAAATTAGCAACAGCTTTTTTCTGACCCTCTTCTGTTTTAAATTCAAGACTTCTGGCAGTCTGCAGTATGGTGCCGCCTCTGCTAATAATATTTGAAACATCAGAATGTTTTAGCTCAAAAATACTGCCTTCAATCATTCCTTTATAGCCTGATAATATACCATAAGGTGTCATACCATAGTTTATAGCAGCTCTAACTGCTGCTCTAATAGCTCCATTCATACCAGGACTGTCTCCACCGCTTGTCATAATACCTATTTTTTTCATATTCAGTTACATCCTTTTTCATTTTTTATTATATATACAATAAAAAAAAATTTTTTTAAATACTTAAATTGCTATTTTATTCATTATTTCAATTTTATTGACTTTAATAAAAATTATAATCATTATTAATAATAAAATGGAAATATATAATAAATATAAGCAGGCAGGCAAAGCAAGTTTAAATTATACATATACCCACAATGAATATAGCAAGAGAATTTAAAGTAAATTAGGCCATACAGAATTTGCTTTATAAGCAAAGTATATATATAATTGAAAGATATTATGCACTGCTGCAATATGTATAATTTAGATTTTTCGCCTGTAAAAAATCAGGCTCAAAATAATTACATGACAAAATTTTTTGATAGTTCAGTCTATATTATTAAACTGTAAAATTTTAAATGATTGTTTAGAAAGTTTTAAAAAGGCGAAAAATGATATTTTCACCTTTATTTTATTTAATTTTTTGTTCTTTCTTCTGATTTTGCAAGCATCCAGTATGTAACACCTAACACAAGAATACCGCCAAGCATAAGTATCATAGTGTTTGTATTACTTGCATCATGTTTTAATGTCATAATCAATACTTCACGAATAAATGCAATCAATACTACACCAACAAATATACTAATCTTAAACCTATCCCCTTTCAGCATTTGTATTTCTGAGTTGATAAGTTCTATTAATACCCATAAAACAAGCAGTGAGCCTAAAGCAGTAACAAATAATTTATCTGGAGCAACATCTTTTAAATCCCATAAGCTCCAAACAAAAAATCCTACACCTGCTAAAGTCATTATCATTAAAAATACAAGCAGCATAGAATGAGTAACAAGAGATGCTTTTTCCGACCATACAAGTATTGTATTTTTCATTTTTGATGTGTGGCTTGTAGATTTATCTCTTGGCACATAGGTGTTCATAGTAACATAAATGGCAGCATTTATTACTTTTGTATATGCATTTAATATTCCTTTATAATCCCATTCACATTCGCATATTTCTACCAGTTTATTTTGAAACCATATACGGATAAAACTGAATAGCTCTGCAATTCGCTCTCCTGAAAAAGAACCTTTTGGAACATACTGCAGATTAAATTCACTTACAAATTCACTAAAATAGCCACTAAGTCTTCCAGAAATAACAGATTTATACCAGCTGGAAAGTTTATTTGTATTTAATTTATCTATAATATTTCCATATTCTGACATAAATAATACATCATTTTGAAGATATGATAATACATCATTTATAAATGATTCTTCATATTGCAGCATATTTTCTTTAATAGATGTGATATATTCCATATCTGATTCTACAAAGTCAAATCTTCCTAAAATTTCTGTATAATATACCATATATTATTACTCCAAACAAAAACAATTTACATATTTTTATATATTAAAATTTAATATATAAATAAATTTATCAAAAACATAATGATTATAAAATAATACACAGCATTAAAAATATCAGCCCGCTTAAACGGGCTGAATTTATAAACCATATTTAGTTATTTACAACTTACAGTATTTTAATGCCTTTGGGTGATATGCAAGCCCATCTAAAAAGGAAAGATGTGGTATAGTTTCCATCATTTTTTCTTTAGATGTAGGAAAGAATAAGCCTTTAGAAACAGTTATTATTTTGTCATCCTTATCAGTAATCTTTCCTTTGGTACAAAACATACCACCACGCTCTGCTCTAACATATTCTGCTGTTAAAAGTAATGGTTCACCAATAGGAGCATTTCTTTTATAGGTAACATTTAATTCTCTTGTAAAAAGAAATGTTTCTATATCAGAAAATATAAAAGCAGACCACCCCATAGCTTCATCAAGTATTGATGACAATACACCACCATGAGTTATATGGGGAAAACTATTAAAATGTGGTGCAAAATTTAAGTCTACTTTAACACTACTATCCTGCACATAAAACTGCACCTGCAAACCATGAATATTATTATGGCCGCAAACAAAACAACCATCAGAATATGGCAGATATAATTTTTCGCTCATATTATGCCCATTTGGCTTTATTTAATTCAAATGGATTTTTTAAGAACCTGTGAAATGGTGTTACTAAAAATCCAACTTTTAATTTACCAGAACGAGTTAATGTATATGATTCACTAAACATATCGCTGCTTTTTTCCTGATATAAGCGGATAAATTCAGGGTTTTTTAAGTTGCCGCTTTCACCATCATATTCTACAACAGCAAATACACCTAAATGTTCAGCAGCTGTTCCATTAGTATTAATCTGAGCTTTAAATTTTACTGTTTCGCCGGGAACAAAGCCATTTGCAACTTCTACTTCTGAACTGATAAATGATACACCATCCCATCTATCTAATATTTGGTTATACCAGTTAAGGTATTTTTTAGCTTCTTCATAACTATTTGCATTAAATTCTTTCTGCAGTTCATGAAGTGGCACATAATACTGGTTAGCATAATCAATTAACATTCTTGATGTATTAAAGTAGCTTGGCACTGTTTTTAAATTTTCTTTAACCATTTTCAGCCATTCTCTAGGCATACCTGATTTATCTTTTGCATAGAAAACTGGAATAATATCTTTTTCAAGAATATTATAAATTTCCATACTTTCAACATAGTCTTGGTAACCGTTGTCTGGATATTCTTCGCCTGCACCAATTGCCCATCCGTTTTTGCCATTAAAGCCTTCATCCCACCAGCCATCTAATATAGATAAGTTTAAAGCACCATTGGCACTTGCTTTCATACCAGATGTTCCAGAAGCTTCCATAGGTCTGCGAGGGTTGTTAAGCCAAATATCTACACCACGAGTCATATAGCGTGCTACTTCTATATCATAGTCTTCAATAAATACAATATGTTTACGGAATTCTGGTTTTTTAGCTATATGTATAATTTGTTTAATAATTTCTTTACCTTCATTATCTTTTGGGTGAGCTTTACCTGCAATAATAAACTGAATAGGTCTCTCTGGATTGCTGAAAAGTCTTTTTAATCTTTCTTCATCCATAAATAAAAGATAACCGCGTTTATATGTTGCAAAGCGTCTTGCAAAACCTATTGTTAAAGCATCAGGATTTAAAATATCCTCTGCTGCTAATAATTCACTTGCACTGCCGCCATTTTTATGGATAGTTTCTTTTGTAGTTCTGCGTATAAATGATACAAGGCGTTCCCTTTGGTTGCGTTTCATATCAAATAAAACATTATCAGGAATATTGTTGACTTTTTCCCATATATCAAAATCATAAGGTTTAGATGACCAGTCTTCTGATACATAACGGGAAAGAATATTTTTCATATCGCTTGACATAAATGTAGGTAAATGCACACCATTTGTTACATGACCTATTGGCACTTGTGATAAAATAGCCTGAGACCACATAGAATGGAACATTTCACGGCTTACTTTACCATGAAGCTTAGCAACACCATTTCTATATGTAGAAAGATTAATACCACATACTGCCATATTAAATGGCTCAGCAGTATTGCTTCTATCTTTTCTTCCAAAACTCATAAGCATATTTAAGTTTATACCTACAGGCTCATAAATTCCGCTTAAATATTGTTTAATTTGGTCCATACTGAAAACATCAAACCCAGCTGGAACAGGTGTGTGAGTAGTAAAAAGAGTGCTTTTACGAACAATTTCTGTTGCAAGACGCATATCTATACCCTGCTCTATAAGCTGTTTTAAACGCTCAATAGAAACAAATGCAGGATGACCTTCATTTAAATGATAAACTGTTGGATGTAAACCCATTGCAGCTAATGCTCTAACACCAGCAACACCAAGAACAATTTCCTGACGGATACGCATATTACTGTCACCATCATAAAGTTTACCAGTAATAATTCTATCATCTGGATGGTTTTCAGGAACATCTGTATCTAAAAGAACAATTTCCATTAAACCTACCTTTAATTTCCATACTCTGATTTTAATATTTCTTTCGCCTATTTTCATCTCAAGAGTAATTTCTTTGCCATTTTTATCTTCTGCTCTTTTAAGAGGCATAAGATAAAATTCATTATATGGATAGCGTTCCTGCTGCCAGCCATCTGAGCTCATATACTGGTGAAAATAACCGTTTCTATAAAGTAAACCAACTGCTACAAGTGGTATACCCATATCAGAAGTTGATTTACAATGGTCGCCAGATAAAATACCTAAGCCGCCAGAGTAAAGCTGAACAGATTCATGTATACCATACTCTGCAGAAAAATAAGCAACAAGCATATCTGAAGCATTTTTATGAGCTTTATTAAACCAGCGAGGTAAAGACATATACTGCTGAAAATCTTCATACACATCATTTAAACTTGCCATAAATACATCATCATCCATCAAGCGTTTACAGTCGTCCATAGTAAGTGCTGAAATAACAGCAAGTGGATTATGTTCAGATTCTTCCCAAAGTTTTTCATTAATATTTTTATAAATAGCTGTTGCAGGAGAGTTCCATGCAAACCAAAGATTATAAGCCATTGTTTCCAACGGTTTCAGCTCTGCAGGGAGCTGCACTTTCACTTCATACTCACGAATATTCATTATTCCTCCATATTTCGCAATTTATATTATTTTATTTACCTGTATGACCAAAACCACCAGCACCTCTGACAGTTTCTGTCAAAGATAAAGTGTTTTTGAATTCTACTCTGCTGTATTTTGATATTACAAGCTGAGCTATTCTATCCCCTTTCTTATATACAAAAGGCTCACTGCCATGATTTATCATTATAACACCAATTTCCCCGCGATAGTCACTGTCAATTGTGCCAGGACTGTTAAGCATAGTTATACCGTGTTTTAAAGCCAAACCGCTTCTTGGTCTAACCTGAGCTTCATACCCTGCAGGCAGCTCTATAAAAACACCTGTTTTTACAAGCCTTCTTTCACCAGACTTTAATATACCATCTTCTTTTGATTTTAAATCAGCACCACTTGCTCCTGCAGTTTCATAAGATGGTATTAAACAGTCTTCTTCTGCAATTATATTGATATTTATAATATCCATTAATTAACCATTATTTTTAAATTATGCAAAATTATTATCTAGTATAATTATAAAAAAATCAAGTAAATTAATATAACAATTATATATTTCTTATTGTCATAAAATTTATCAATAAAAATATTGTATTTAAAAAAACATAGGTTATAATTAAGTATTATTACAATGAGGTAAAAAAATGAAAAAAATAATTTTATTAATACTTATACTGTTTACTGTATCAGCCTGCCAAAGCAGAATGGATGTTACAGATGAATTAAAAAAGACTGACGGCAAAATATATCACTTAACTGCACCATACAAAAATACTGAAATAACAATTACTTTCTCCGGAAACAGATTCAGCGGATTTGCTGGAGTTAATAATTATTTTGGTAATATAGAAATAAATGACAACAAAATTGTTATTACAGATATTGGTAGAACTCGTATGGGCGGACCTGCAAATATTATGAAAATAGAAGAAGATTATATTAAAAGCCTGCAGGCTTCTAACAAATTAAGTGTAAGTAATAAAGAATTAAGAATAGGTGATTTAAAATTTATTGAAAAGTAAGACTGTTTATTTTACAAAACTGATTAAAAATATGAATTATATATAACTTAAAATAATTTAATTTACAGCCTTTTTTAAATGAATAATAAGCAAAAAATCCCTGTTTTTCCAAACAGGGATTAATTTATTTAAGCATTTTTAGTGTTTATTACTTTTCTGCTTTTTCTGGTTTTGGCAAAAGTGCTTTTCTAGAAAGCTCCATTCTGCCGTTTCTATCTTTACCCATATACATAACATCTACTTTATCGCCTACTTTTAAATAGTCTGCAATGGATGGTATTCTTTCATGAGCATACTGAGATACATGCAGCAAACCTTCAAGCCCTGGAAGTATTTCTACAAATGCACCATATTCCATAACTTTTTTGACTTTTGCAGTATAAGTTTTACCAACAACAGCTTCTGCAATAGTTGCCTCAATCATATTAACAGCATTATCAATAGTTGCCTGATTTTTGCCAAATATATTAACAATACCGCCATCTAATATATCAATGCTCGCTCCTGTTGCTTCTACAATAGCTTTAATGTTTTTGCCCTGCGGACCAATTAAAGCACCTGTTTTATCAGGATTAATATTCATTGTAAACACTCTTGGAGCATTAGGATTTAAATCTTTTCTAGGCTCTGGAAGAACTTCTTTATATTTATTTAAAATAAATAATCTGCCTTCTTTTGCCTGAGCTAAAGCTTTTGTTAAAATTTCTTTAGATAAGCCTTTGATTTTAATATCCATTTGCAGTGCAGTAATACCAGTTTCTGTTCCTGCTACCTTAAAGTCCATATCACCAAGGTGGTCTTCAAGCCCCATAATATCTGTTAAGACAACATAGTCGCCATCTTCTTCCATTACTAAACCCATAGCAACACCTGCAACAGGCGCCGTAATCTGCAAACCAGCATCCATCATAGATAATGCACCACCACAAACTGTTGCCATAGATGAAGAACCATTTGATTCTAATATTTCAGAAACAACCCTTACTGAATAAGGAAAACTGCTGTCATTAGGAACAACAGCTGATAAAGCACGCTCAGCTAATGCACCATGGCCGATTTCACGCCTGCCAGGAGCACCAATTCTACCAACTTCACCAACAGAAAATGGCGGAAAGTTATATTGCAGCATAAAAGATTTATTGCTTACACCTTCAATACTTTCAAGTGTCTGGCTGTCATTTTTTGAGCCAAGAGTTGCTACAACTAATGCCTGAGTTTCACCCCTTGTAAAAAGAGCTGAACCGTGAGCCATAGGAAGCACACCTACTTCAATATCAATAGGACGGATTTCATCAAGTGCCCTGCCGTCTGCTCTTTTATGAGTTTTCACAAGTGAGTTTCTGAATACTATTTTTTCAACTTCTTTTGCTATATCTTTATAAATTCCTTTGTTTGCTTCAAACTCGTCTTCACCACGAGTTTCTAAAACATAGGCCAAATATTCTTCTTTAACCTTGTCAATAGCTTCATAAGATTCAAGCTTACCTTTTACATCAAAAGCATCTTTAAAAGCCGCACTAAATTTTTCATAGGCTTCCTGAACTAAATCTTTTGGTAATGAGAAATCAGGGTATTCCATTTTTGGTTTACCAATTTCTGCAGCCATTCTTTCCTGAACTTCAACAAGTTTTTTTATCTGCTCATGACCATATTCAAGAGCTTCAATAACTTCATCTTCAGTGACGCCGTTCATACCGGCTTCCACCATTGCAATAGCATCTTTCGTTCCTGCAACTACTATATTCATAGAAAGTTTTTCGTGCAGTTTAACTGGTGGGTTTATAATTAATTCCCCATTCAGCTTACCAATACGAACTCCGCCAACTGCCATACTAAAAGGTATGTCGGAAATCATCAATGCAGCACTAGCAGCATTTAAAGCCAGAATATCAGGCAGACCAATACTATCAGCCGACAAAACTGTAGCCACCACCTGAGTCTCATTACGAAAACCGTCATCAAATAATGGGCGTAAAGGACGGTCAATTAAGCGAGAGATAAGAGTTTCCCTATCGCTTGGTTTAGTTTCTCTTTTAACATATCCACCTGGAATTTTCCCAACAGAATACATTTTTTCAATATAGTTAACAGTAAGTGGGAAAAAATCTTGATAAGCTTCAGGTGCCTTACCTGCAACAGCAGTAACTAAAACTACTGTTCCACCTTGTTTTATCCAAATACTTCCGTTAGCCTGTTTTGCTTTCCAACCTGTTTCAAAAATAATAGGCTCAGCACAACCTGGCAAGCTTATTTCATAGGAATGAATATTTTTTTCCATTTAATTACTTCCTTATGCCTAATGACTCAATTAATGCACGGTAACGAGGAAAACTTTTCTTTTTAAGATAGTCTAAAAGTTTGCGTCTTTTACCAACAAGCATAAGTAAACCACGGCGTGAATGGTGGTCTTTAGGATGAGTTTGAAAATGCTCATTTAGATATTCAATACGAGCAGTAAGTAATGCAACCTGCACTTCTGGAGAACCTGTATCTCCTTCATGTTGTTTGTAACTGTCAATGACTGACTGTTTCTTTTCTTTATCTATTGCCATCTGGCACCTCCAAAATTTAAGTATATAGCATAATTATATTAATATTACAAGTATTTTTATAAAAAATAAAGACTTTTTGTAAAATCTAAAAATATAATAATATAAACTTGTTATAATACCTCTTATGGTTCCTTGATATTTATTATATTTTTTTTCTTCTATACTTAAATGTAAAGATTATATGATACTTGGCATAACCATTTACTTAGTAATAAACTGTGTAACATAAAATCTCCTTGTTATTATAGTTTGATTTTACTTGAACAATTCATCTTAACTATATAAAAAGATTTTTTCTATAAGACTTTGTCATCTAATGGCATAGCCAGTAGATTTTTATTTCGTTTCGCTTAACTTGATAAAGAGTTTAATAAAAAATGCAACAGAAATATATTGCCTGAAACTTTTTTTTGCAATTTTTATTTTTCATCATTTCATCATTTGGTTAAAAATTATATTATCATGATATAAATATTAAAATAATTTATTATAGATAATCAATACATTCATCAATACAGATTATAAATTCTGTATTGCGAACTATATTGTGTATTGAACTGGCTATAAGGCTGTATGTATTAGCCCATATATCTATTTCTTCTTTTTGTGTCAAATGTTCTATATAACTATTTACTGTTAAGCTGTAATCATTTTCTATTATCTCTTTTTTTAATACAGCTCTTTTTTCTCCATGCTGATTAATAAAAGTTATCTTATCATCTGTCTTATTTTTTCTTAATACCATTAATACTGTTTGAATTACTGTATCATCAAAAAATTCTTTATCAGCTGGTATCTCTTCTATTGCTTCAAGATAATTATTATCAATCAAATATTTTCTAAATACTTTCTCTTTACCACTGCGGTATAATATTCCCGGAAACCCTAAAAGTAAACATAGTCCGTCTTCCGTTAATGCTTTTAAATTAGCATATATAAAGGCACTGTCTAATATATTTGAAAACTCTACTGGTGATGATAACTGCTGAGTAACTGCCTTGCCGTCACCACGAATGGAAAAAGGGTAGTTGCCTGTAATATATTTAAATCTCTTATTCCCAAAAGGCTCATTAAATATACTGTCACATTTAAATGTGCCTTTTATATTCTTATCCGCTTCCTTAATAAATGATGCCTCTATGTCACAGCCATATTTAACTGCATCATCATTAAATACTTTTAAAAGGCTGCCTGCTCCGCAGCATAAGTCCGCTATCTCTGTTATTTTTCCATATTTAAACTCATATACATAATCCAGCATCCTCGTCTTTAAATACAATGCCAGCTTCTCATTTGTATGGAATATCCCCTTTTTCTGATTTTCTTTCTTTAACTGCTTAGCAGATACTGTCAGCATTTCTTTACCTGATTATAAAGCAAAATAAAGCAGCATAACTAAACTAAATATACATATTCCTATACTCACCACCATTATATAATCTGGTGAGTCACAATACATGCCGCTGCGAACTTCTAGGCAATACTTTAATCCTTCCAGTTCCTTATCTCTTTCTCGCTGCTCGTGTCTATGCCTGATTTTTAATAAATGTCTTTTTACTCTGTTAGTCATTTTTTTCCTTGATTATTTTTTAATAAGTTAGTATATTATACCTATCAATATTTATATGCATAAGCTGTAAGGGCTTGTTGGGATATTATCACACTTATATAGTGGGGTGTAATGACCACAACAAGCGTAAGCATCAAGAAATGGTTGGTGGGAGATGTCCCTTACAGCTCATATTTAAAATATCCATTAAACAGCCAGTTTCTATTTTTATTTTCAACTTTTTCATCATCCCATGTAAGCTTTATTAAAATTTTTTTAGTTTCATCTACTATTACTTTCATATTTTCATCCCATTCATCATCTATAATTTTTCCATGTTCTATTACATCAGTTATTTCTTCCATTAACTTATTAAAATCTTGTCCTTTTTTATTTCTTTGTTTTTCTATATGCTTAAGTCCATAATGCTTATTTCCCCAAACTAAATCTATATCGCCAATATCATCTCTATGGAATGCCCCCGGCACATATCCCCTGCGAACTTTTAATAAATGCTCTATTGCCTGTTTTGGTTTGCCTTTAAATTGGGAAAAGGCTTCACCATATTCTGTCAGCTCTTATTCGCTCCCATTCTGATACTGGGTCCTGATTATCCCACACCTGAAACAATTTACGCTGCTTATCTGATATCCTTACTCCATAGGTGTCTTCCATATAAAAATATGTTCTTGCAATATCTCCACGAATGTCCTCTTTTGGTTCTGCCAGCTTACCTTCTATCTCAAAATCGCATGCTCCATATTCTCGTGGCTCACCTGCGATTATTCCATAATGATAATTGCTTCTATCAGCATTTAACTCACCCACAGCAGGCTGAAGATTATACATATCTGCCTGCATAACTCTAAATACTGGGTCTATATTTTCGCAGCATTTCCTGCCCTTAAACGATTTACCATTTTTATCTGTGCATATCGGTTCTCTCCAGCACTGTAGGGTATTGCCAAATGCATGAGCAGGCACTACATGCTCCCACTCTATAATCTGTCCTCTCTGCTCATTCTTTCTTGGTTTATATCCACATGATGAGGCATCTACCACCGTTTTCTCCTTACCTTTAATTTGTTTATAATCATACTTGCAGCCACAGTAGAATGAATATTGGTTATCATAATATACCTTCTTCATTAGCTTTTTTGCCTTTGAAAAAGATTCGTTATTATGTGGCAGATTGTCTTCATTCAGTGTTGATGCATACATGAAATATTGCATTAGTTGAGAAGTTAGAAAGTCCTGTGCATACAGAGTATTAGTATGAATTGCTATAAACAAAAATGCTATTATTAAAAATTTTTTCATATATCACCTCTTACTACATAATAGGTAACAATAGTTACATTTATGTCATTGTATCTAGTAACTTATGAAATATGTAACATTGATTAAATAATTAATATAAAGAAATAAAAGGAGTTATAATTATGATAAAATTAATATCATTAGTTAAAGATTTTTTTAGAAAACCAAAAAGAAAAGGTTTAATTTATTCAGACCCAGTATATGAATTTTTTGATGGTGCAGAATTAAAAAGTGTTGTAAAAAATACTAACTGGGAAGTCTGTCAAGATGACGGATTTTTCCATTTAAGAGACAGCAAAGGAAGAGATTTTAATGTATCAATCTCTACTATCCTTCAATGCCTGCAAATTGCAGAAAAGAAATACTGGGTGCCTGAAATAGATGAAAAATTTTGGCGTCTAGTGAACGGAAGATATAAACTTATTTCAGATAATAAAATTTCTAAATGTAATAATTAAAATATAGATTATTTTATTTTTTACTGATATATTATTAAAAAATAAAACTGGTAGAATATGGATACATATAAATTAAGACCAAAATGGACAAAAATAAATACTATCTCAAAAGAAAATTTTGAAAAAGATACTGGCAAACTTGAACCTTATTATCAAGTTGATAGAGACAGTCAGTATGCTGTATGTCCTGCCTGTGATAACCCTATCAGTATCATAGGATTATATAACCCTAATACAAAAATCAGACCATATGGTAAACACTATCCTAAAACAGTTGAAAAACTGGCAGTATATGATAGATATAGATATGAAGCCTGCCCCTATGCAAGCCATGTATGGAAAGATACAACTAAAAATGTTAAATCAAAAATAGATGGCGTTGCAAAAGAAGTTATAGAATTTATGCAGGAAAATTTTGATAGTGTTATTAGGTTATTAAGACAGATAACAGGAATAGTATTCAATGATAAGTTAATTGAACAGATGATACAGCACTTTCTTTCTGTCAAAGGATATGCTTATCATAATGCGTATGTAATGAATAGTGCATGGATATTTGGATATATGCAGTGGAGAGTAAGATTTTATGGAATGATTATTGATAACACCCACCCGATATATAATGCTTTAACAAGTCATCCTTGTGTGAAAATTGAAAATAATAGACTGGTAACAAATAATGAGTTTATCAAACCTGAATTTTACTTTCTGCTGCACAGAACACAACAAAAACAAAATATTAAATCAGAATATATAAACTACTATATTGATATTAATGAACATAATATATTTGAACAAGAAATCAAAATTGATTTATCTCAGTTTAGTAGTATTCTTAATAGAAAAACTGCTAAAACCGATAATGATATTCGCTATATTGAGATGTTTAGAAATGCTTGTAAACAATATCTTGTATTATAAATGGAAAAAATATCTGCAACATGCAGCATCTATTACACTATGTTTATATCTCATAATGCACCCTCACATTATTGTATATATTATCCTATTATCCCAATAATAAATGACATATGAAACCCATAATACTCCTCCAAAATTATTATAAGAAAGATACAAATAAAAATAAATGGATTTAACTTTAGTTTTTCATCAGGAGAACATAACCGATTACAGAAAGCTATTATTGAATAATTTGCTCCAAGATTTGCACCTAACTCAGAATGTATTTATGCAGGAGATACAATAAAAAAAGATTTAATAAAAAATACAGAAAAACTTAATTTATTAAGGTTTTCTATTTCTTTACATGATAAGATACCAGATATTATTTTATATTCTGAAGAAAAAAATCGGATTTACTTTATTGAATCGGTTACTTCTGTAGGTCCAATAGAACCTAAAAGAATAAAAGAAATAGAATCAATGACTAAAAATGTAACTGCAGGAAAAATCTATATTACAGCATTTCTAGATTTTAAAACATTTAAAAACTTTGCTGATATTATTGCATGGGAAACAGAAATTTGGATAGCAAATATGCCTGAGCATATGCTTCATTTTAATGGAGACAGATTTTTAGGTCCACAATGATTTATAAGAGTAATGTATTTTAGCATACTTTTTTATTGGCAGGATATTTTACAGTATTATAATAAATAGATATGTAAGGGTTAAATAAAACTCTTACATTCTCATAATTATTTGTCTATTGTAGCCCCTATTATTGATAGTTGAATAAATTTATGTATGTAAATATAGGGTAATATATATACTTAATATCTATATGAAAACTGTCAGTACCCCTAAATGGAGGATATATGTATGGTGGCTTAAAGTTTCTTTCTAAAATCAATAAATCTTCCTTTTTTGGAATACTTACAATAATAGATAAAATATTAAATATATGATTTGAAGTATTAAAATTATTAGCAATTAATTTAAATAATTTGTTTATTTGTATATTATTATGTACTTCATATATAATATTACAATCTAACATTTCCATATTCTCTCTTTCTTCTATAAATGCTTTGTAATCTTTCATATATATTGCTCTGTAAAACAAACATATTATAAGATATTCCTTGTGATAGTCTTCTTGAACTTTGTCTCTAATATAATAAATATGGTCTAATATTTGTTCAATGTCTCTTAAAGATAAATTCAGTATTTCAATAATATCTGCCATTATTACAATAAATTCGTTACTTAAATCAAAACTTTCCTTTAATCTAACATATTCATTAATAAACAAAACAATATTGTTTTTATCTATATACTCTATAGGATAAAGTGTGAAATCATGAGTAATGAACTTTTTATAATAAGCATATCCATCCATTTCACTGCCATACAAACTTTTAATAGTATTTGATAGCTCATGTTTATTTACCGTTAAAATAAAAACAAGATTATTTATATCAAATATATGCTTCAACTGCTCTATTAACTTTATTACAAATGTTGGATTGCTTCTATCCAGCTCATCTATAAATATCACAACAGGTTTATTAAAATCCAAAGTAAAGTTTTCAACTGCATCTTTAAAAGCCTTAATATATGATGAATAACTACTCATAATGCTGTATTGATTTTTAATATATTTATCCTTTTGATTTTCGTATTCTTCTAAAAATTGATAAATGAATGACTTTATATTTTGCTTATCTACTTGTTCAAATAGCTCTTTTACTACATAGGATAAAATTTCAGGTAATGCTATGGATGTTGCTGTTTTTAGTGTACATTTATTTATAATATGCAATTTTTTCTTGACCATATTCATTTTTCTTGTTAAAGAGCTCTTAGTTTTGGAGTTTTTATCTTTCTTATACAGCTTTAAATTATTTTCTATTTCATTCATTATGACAAGCAGCGGATCTTCTGCATAATCTTGTTTATGAGCATCAATATAACAGGAAAAATAATTATTCTCTAATAAATACTTACACCAATTTTGTGAAAGATATGTTTTACCGGTTCCCCAATCACCTGATATGGATATAACTAAATTATGGTTTAACTTTAATGGTAATAACGCGTCTGTCCATTCTTTAACAAGTTCAAACCTATTTAAATAATCATTTTGAAAAGCTACAATATTATCCATATTTATTCTCTACAAATTAATTAAATCTATCCAATTATGATTTAGATACAAAGCAATTCCAGTACCAGCATTATATATAGGATATAATTTAATAAAATCTTTTAGTGCAGATTGGTAAGAAACATTAGATATAACATTTTGTCTTGCCAAATATATCAAAGCTAAAGATGGAGAGCGAGATTGACCTTGATTACAATGTATTAATATATTTTTATTGGAAATATAATCATCAATAAAAGACATTGCTTTCATCATTATTGGATTTGTATATTTTGGCAATAATTCCTGAGGCATGTCAACCAAATTTAAAAATAGATGATTATCCATCTCATAGATGAGATAATTAGGATCTAATTGAGATAATGATTTGTTATATCTCAAAACTCTTTGGTGACAAGTTTTACATGCATGTATTATTGCAAAATCATTATTTTTGCTATAAATATTACAATCAATATCATTTCCAATAAAAAGACCTTCAAAAATTTCATACATAAGATTACTTCACCTATATATTATTGTAATTATACAAAAAAATATTCATCAAATATAGCTATGTATAAACAGCAGATTAAATACTATACTAATGCACAATAAGACAAATAAAATCCACTCTAATATAACACATGCTTTATCATAACCGTTAGGATATTCAGATTCTCTATTTAATCTTCTTTGTAAATTCTCCATATATCTGACATTTGCTTTTTTACTTATTAATAAAGATAACAAACCAATCATCATAGTCAATACAATTGTTATCCAACATGATATAAGAAATGCTTTATTTATATTAACATCAGTTTTTCCTGATATAGAAGTTACCAATGCAATGGAAAAACCCAAAAATGCAGAAGAAAATGTAAACACATACTTTATAAAAGTATATTCATTCTCTCTATGTCTCGTTTCTGCTGCAATCCATGCATCTTGTATAGATTTTTTATCAAAATCTGATAACTCGTCATTACTCATAATAATTATCAACCATTATTTTTTAGGCTTTGGATGTTCTGTTTGAAATTTTGTAGAATTACTTTTATTATTTTGTGGTGTTTTTGGGGTCCTTAAAGCTGGTTGTGGTGCACTTTCATTTAATGGTTTTAATGGAGCACCATCCATAGCTATTCCCTTATCACTAAAATTTTGCTGATTACTAGACATATTTTTAACTCCTTCTTTTCATTAAATTATAATTAAAAAGAATAAAATATGCAAGATAATTAATACACTTTAAAATATTTTCAACATCAAAAAGCATGCATAATAGCAGACTTGAATGATTTATTATTAATCTCTGTAATGAGAACCACATTGAACAATTTTTATTATATCATCTTCTATGCAATAGACAATACGGTTATAATCATCTATACGACGACTCCAGTATTTTGATAAATCACCCTTTAGCTGCTCTGGTTTACCTATTCCACCATAACCGTTTCGTTCTATATCTTTTATAAGTGTTAAAATTCTTTTTAATGTTTTTCTATCCTGCTTAGTCCAGTATTCAAAATCTTCCCATGCTTCATCTGTCCAAGCTTTAATCATTGTAATCTACCTCATGAACAGTGCCTCCTGTTGTTTCCATTTGCTCTATTGATTTTTTTAATCTTGCAATATTCTGTTCAGAATAAAATGGGTCTGCAGATATTTCAAAAGGAATACGATGTTCCCTGCCAACTTTTTTTGCAAAAATTGTAAATGCTGCACTCATAGAAAGTCCCATCTCTTTACATACTTTTTCCATAGCTTTCTTTACTTCTGCATCTAACTTAAAATTAACACTAACTGTTTGTGCCATATTACACCTCTCTATTAATAAAATAATAGAAAATATATAAAATATCAATAATTATTATATAAATTTACTTTATTTTTAATATGAATTTGATATAAAAACACATTGTACTACAATAGAAAAATAAAAATCTTAAAGATAAATATTGACTTTTATATTGTTCTATACATAATAAAATAATTAAGTTTTATATAAATATGTTTATAATAGTTTCAGAGATAGTAAGATTTTTATACTTTTTATTATGATATATAAATCAAATGATTTAGCAGAATAGAAGTTGATTATGGTAAAACATTCTCATAAATATCAGCATTTTGCACTTGACCAAAATAATAATATTGTTGATATAAAAAATACAGTTGATAATAATAAATATTTCTGCCCTTCTTGTAATACAGAAATGATATTAAAACGAGGACAAATACGCCAGTGGCATTTTGCCCATAAAACAGATAAATGTTCATATGATAAATATTTACATTCTATTGCAACAAGAATGATTGCTGACTGGTTTAATAAAAGCAAGTCTATTAAATTAACCTTAAATGTTAAAAATAAATGCAGTCAATATAAAAAATGTAAGATATATAATGAAGATTACTGCAGTATTCCAATAACAAAATCATTTGATTTAAAAAAATTCTATCATAAATGTATAATTGAACATAAATATAATAATTTTATTGCAGATATATATTGTGAACATAAAACTGCACCAATTTTTATAGAGATATATGTAACTCATGAATGCTCTTTTGAAAAGAAAAATTCTGGAATCCGTATTATAGAACTTCAAATAAAATCAGAAGAAGATATAATGAATATTATAAATTCATCAGACTTAATTGAAAATCCAAATATTAAACTATACAACTTTAAAAGACCAGAAGATATGACATATGATACTAAACAATACATTCAAAAATATATATTATATCATTCATTAAAAAGTTATGTTGATAAAAATTTATATACATGTAAAAACTATGATAAAATCAGAAAAGGAATATATGAAATTAGTATTCCATATGATGATTGTATTCCGTTATTCATAGATTGTGGTTTTTTCTATATGGTTGGTCAATCTATGGCTTATAGTGCAGGGTATTTGAAAAAAAGCTGTACTCTTTGTAGATGGCAAGCTGTCAATGATATGACAGATGAACCAGCGATATGTAAGCTATATAAAAAATGTGGCAATCCAAAATATTGTATGGATAATGAATCTGCAAAATGTTCCATGTTTAAAGAAAATACAAATGAAATTAATAAAGCAGTATCTGAATTTAAACAATACAAAGAAGATAATTGGACAGATATTTGGATAGAACATAAATTATTATTAAAATAACTTGATATATCTACACTCAATATTTTATCACATAATCCCCGGTAAAAGCAGTTGCACTATCATAAAAACTATGATATGAAGTAGATAACTAGACCTCGCATGCCTCTGTAGTCACTATTTAGTGATACACATATGTGTAATACATGCACACCCAGCGAGGTTTTTTTATGAGTTCTAATATGGAGTTTATTTAATGGCGAAAAAATATTATGCAGTAAGAAAAGGCAGAGAAATAGGAATTTTTACAGATTGGTCAGAATGTGAAAAACAAATAAAGGGTTATTCTGGTGCAGAGTTTAAAAGTTTTTTAACACAGGAAGAAGCCCAAAATTATGTAAATAATACAATATCAACTATATCTACTGAATCAAATAATAATAATATAACATCAGAAGCAATAGAAAACAATCATACTGTTCAAATATATGTAGACGGTAGTTATTCTGAATCTTGTAATCTTGCAAGTTTCGGTTATATAATTCTTAAAGATAATAATGAGATTTACCGCCATTACGGTATAGTAGACAATCCAAATGTAATAGAAATGAGAAATGTAGCTGGCGAATTAGCAGGTGTAATATCTGCTTTAAATTGGGCAAAAGATAATGATATAACAGAAGTTATAATTTTTTATGATTATGAAGGTATAGAAAAATGGATAACTGGTGAGTGGAAAACCAAAAAAGAGAATACGATATTGTATAAAAAATTTATTGAAGAAATTAGAAATAAAATAGATGTAATATTTATTAAAGTAAAAGCTCACTCAGGAAATAAATATAATGAATTAGCAGATACATTAGCAAAAAATGCAATATTAGAAAAAACTCAAATAAATCATACATGCAATACCAGTAATAATCTATCAGATAATAAGGAATTTACTATAATAGATAGCAACAATAATCTTGATAATTTAATTACATTTTTGCAGGATACATGTAAAATTGAAACAAAAGAAGTACAAAATGGAATACAGTATATCATCAAAAACAATGACGAGCAATTTTTTATAACTAAATACAAGAATTTAAAAATACTTTTTCAAGGAAAACCTTATAGAATATATAATGATATAATTATATTTTTATCAAGCACAGAAAATTTTTCCAATACAATAAAGAAAATGAATGAAGAGTTTTATAACTTTCAATCAAAAGATATAAACTTAAAATTTTATTTACCCAAATCTTACAATATTTTTCCTGACATGTTATTTTCTATATTGCAACCATCGTTATTAGAACAACCTACATATACATTACAAGATTATTCAATGTATGCATTTCCAGCATTAAGAACATTAGAAGGCTCAATTAAATATTTATTAACATCATATGGCATAGAAATTGATAATAAAGGTCTCAAGTGCTTTGATGGGTATGAATTACGCGACAAATATAGAGTCAAAATTCAAAATAAAAATAATAAACTTGCAGAACATATAGAAAAGATGTATAAGTATTATAAAGATAATAGACATCCATTATGTCATACTACAGCTACTTTGCTTGATATAAAAATTATAGAAAACTATGAAGATGTTAAAAGAATTATTAGGGAAGTTTTGGAATTATTAGATGAGGCATTTGACTTGCATAATTCAAATGGATTAAAACAATGAATACTTTTAAAAAAATTAAACTAAAAAATAGTGAGTATGATTATCTTTTTATTGCAATCGAGAGCGATACAACAGTAGTTGAAGCTGTGCCTGTAATAAAAAAATAAACAAAAATGCTAAAATTTTATTTGATATGTTTCTAAAACAAGGAAATAATAGCAGAAGGTTTATAGAATATAATTATGTAAATAATGAAGAAATTGATATAAATAAATTCAATATTGTTCACAATGTTTCTGATGATATTTATAATACAACAAAATCTTTTTTTAAAAAAAATATTTTATTACTTGATAATGGTGCTTTTAGTAACAAATTTAAACTTGCCTTTAAAAGCCAACTATGAATTGTATGATTAAACACAAACAATCTTACACTTTAAAATTTTCATATATTAAAATATTTCATTATAAGGTATGTTTATGGATGAAAAAGAATTAGAACAATTACAACTGCAGGTTGATAAACTTACAAATGAATATGAAAAGTTAAACACTTTGACTGATGAAACATATAAAAATAAAATTCTAAATTACACATCTGAACTGGAAAGTATATATAATGATGTACAAGAACAAATTCAAAAAATAAAAGATGAAAATATAACATTAAATGAAAATATACAAAACACCAATAAATTATTAAAACAATCACAGAACATTATAGATGAAATCAACAATAAAGATAAATTAGTTAATGGACACTATCAAAATATAGAAGAAAAGAAACAGCAAATAGATAAGCTACAAAGTGAATTTATAAACAATATAAATACAAAGCAACAAGATATAAAAAAATATATTGATGATTTCAATAATACTATCGATGAGCTTAATAATGCTATTGATGAAAGTCAGAAACAAAAAGATAATATTACTTCACAACTAGAAATATCAACAGAATTATTAAATGAAGCAAATACATTATCCACAAAAATCAAACCATTACATCAAGAATCTGTTACACTAAAAAATGAAATATCTGATTTATATGATGAAATATATGGTTATGAATATAAAGATAAACAAGGACAATTACAAAAAGAAGAAGGATTACAAAAAAAATTGGAAATAACATACGATAAATTAGAAAATCAAGCAAAACTATTATCAACTAAAATTGATGATATAATTAATGATACTAATAATAGTATTAAAAATTATTTAGATGGACAAAGTGATAAATATAAATCATTATATGCTGATATACAAAATCTGCTTCCTTCTGCATTAACAGCAGGGTTAGCAAGTGCTTACTCAGAAAAAAGAGAATCAGAAGAAAAAATTTTAGCAAAATCAAATAAATCTTTTTCTATAACTATATGTTTCCTTTCTTTATGTTCTTTTATACCAATAATTATTGGATATATTATATTCAAAGATGGAAAAATTATGTATGAAATAATAGGTTATATGCCAAAATTAGTAAGTTTGATAATTCCATTATATATTCCTTTACTATGGGCTGCCATAAATTTTAATAAACAAGCAAAGCTTTCTAAGCGACTTATAGAAGAATATACTCACAAAGAAGTTATAAGCAAAACATTTGAAGGACTATCTAAACAAGTAGAACAAATAGATAGTGATAATGTACGCGAACTTAATCTTAAATTATTATACAATATAATAAATATGACATCAGATAATCCAGGACAATTAATTAAAGGATTTGACCAATCAGATCATCCTTTAATTGAAGTTTTAAATAATATAATGAAATCAGAAAAATCATTAGATAATCTATCAAATATTCCAGGTATTGCTTTAATTATAGAGCAATTGCAAAAACGGCTTAATAAAATTAAATCTAAAAATAAGGAAACAATAGAAGATAATATAGAATCTTAAAAGATAATGTATCTTTATTGGTAAACAATCAAAAGCCTGTGAAAATAATAAAAGTTTGTAAAAGCAGTTTTCCATATATACTTTATAACTTTAAACTATCTTTATACTGCACTATGAGCAACAGAGGTGCCTGTAAGTCAAGAGCAATATTTTATTTAATTAATGTATAAATATTAATAGAGGATATTATAATGGGTTTGGCAAAAAAACTTTTGATGGAATATGAAGCTAGAGGATATGGCAAAGTACCAAATAAATATGTTTGTCATCATTGCTTTGACGAAAAAGGATTAAGCAACTTCATAAAGAAAAATGGTAAACAAGGTTTATGTTCCTATTGTGGTAAAAAGACTGATGTTTTAGATTTAGAAATAGTAATAAAACATATTATATCTTCTATAAGCAATGAATGGCAAGATCCGGTTGAAAACTCTCCATATGAAAGTGCAGAAGGAGGATATTTAAATAATTATCAATTTGATATATGGGATTTATTAAGTGAACAAGAGCCTATAAATGCTGTGTCTCAAACTCTTTTTGAAGATATATATTCAACAATAAATACTAACTTGTGGGCTAGACCTTTTGCAGAGCCTTTCAAAGAACAACATTTATTAGAAGAATGGGATAAGTTTATATATAGAGTTAAACATAAGTTGCGTTTTACTATTTTTAGTGAAAATAACAATAATAAATATTATCCAATTGAACAAGTTGCAAAAATTATTAGTGATTTAAAATTTGAACAAATATGTAATGATAAAATATATAGAATTAGAATTACAAATAACAAGCAAAATTTAAATTCAGCATCTGAAATGGGAACAGTACCCATAGAATATGCATTACAAGCTAATAGAATGAGTCCTGTTGGGATAGCTATGTTCTATGGTGCATTTGATGAACAAACTGCCGTTGATGAAGTGCTTAATAGTAATAAAAATAATTGCAATATTTATATACATACAGCTACTTTTATAGCTTCAAGACCACTAAATCTTATTTCCTTGCCATCAAAGTTAGAAATTCCTTCAATATATGATGAAGTTAAAGGTGATAAAAGACCTTACTATATATTTATGCAATCTTTTATTGATTGGTTTGCTAGACCAATTGACAGAGATGGAAAAGAAGAACACTTAGAATATATACCAACACAAATTATTACAGAATATTTGCGTTATAACTATACAATAAATAATAAACCAATAGATGGCATCATATATAAAAGTTCTGTTGGAAGTGGTAAATCAGTGGTTTTGTTTATTCAAAATGACCAATGTGTAGATAATGATTGGAATATAAAAAAGAACTTTAAAGATAAATTATATCTAAAAATGATTAACTACAAGTAAATTAAAGAAAACAATACATATGAAGGTTGTAATTAGTTTTAATCATATTTAGAATATAGCTTTATTTTAAACAAAAACAGTCTATATAAATTATGTTTTAACTATCAATAATTATAACTTACTGATAGTAAATAAATTTTCATACAACCATATTAACATTTATTTTAATAATAATCATAAAAAAGCTCACCTATTATGGTGAGCTGAAATAATTTAGGTTACTACTTCTGCATCTATAAAATCATCATCACTTTGTTTATAAGTTTTTTGATTTTTATATCCTGATTTAGTATTGGTTTTGCCATTTTTATCATACGGCTGTTTTACATACACATTAAAATAATATTTATTGTATATGTTTTGCTTATGATTAGTTTTCTTATCTTCATTTTGATTTGAACTATAAATCATAAGCTCTCTTGAAGATGAAAAATTTTCTCTATCTTTAGATTCTACTATTTTTTTAACAGCCAATTTTGTAATATTTATCATAAAAATTATTGCAAGCATTATTAAAAAAATAGTTATTATTGATGTTTCTGTTGTATTACTGCCTGTTATTACAGCAGGTAATGTAGAAACATCAACATTCTCACCAAAAAAACTTTGTAATTGTTCTTGAGTAAATCTCATTCCAATCTCCTTTGCAAGACATATCTTGCTTTTATATTTTTTACTTTTTATTAAATATTTTTAGACAAACTAATACTGCCTAATTATTGAAGCCTATTTGTATATAATAGGTCTAATTGATAGTAAACCAGTAGGTTTCTTTGAGCCTGCATAATGCGGGAACTTCATCTCTGATATATCGTGGCGAGATAATTTTTAGTGGAATGATGAGATAAGCAAAAATAAAAATCGTGAAAAAAAGTTAAAATCATTTTAAGTTTTTAAAAATTGCATAGTCATTGTATAGTAGTTACATAGTCCTGCAACATGCTTATCTCACTATTCCGTTATTTTTTATCTCACCCCCTTATAAATATGGTTATAATTATAATTGTATGTTTTTCATTTTTTAATAAATATTATATTATGAAAAAATAACAAACAAATTTAGTAAAAAGTTTATCTAAAAGTTTTTGTTTTATAGTTGTAATATATTGGCAGTGTTATATGTATAATATACTGATGGAGGTGTAGTATGAGTTATAACGCCCTAAAAATAGCAAATGCAATTATTGAAAAATGTTATAAAAAAGAAATTAATGATATAAGTATTACAAAATTACATAAGTTATTATATATAGTTTATGGAGCATATTTTTATGTTAATGATAATAAACTATTTGATGAACTTCCTGCATACTTTCAATATGGTCCAATATTTAAGAGCTTGCAGATAGCTTATAAAAAGCATGAGTTTGTGCTCCAAGGACAGAGAGAGATTGGTGCAGAAGTTGTTAATGATAATGACTTAAATATAATGATAGATAAAGTGCTTGATACTTTTGGTAAATATTCTGCTCAGCAGTTATCTAATTGGTCCCATAGAGATGGTAGTGCATGGTCAAAAGTTGATAAAATGTCTGACTTTTGGGGTGTGGATATAGATGAAGACTTAATAAAAGGGGAATTTGCTAAGATAGTAACACTAACTCCAGATAATGAGGTATAATACTATGGTAAGTAAAGATAGTGATCGCTTTAAATTTAATAAAAATGGTACTGACTTCTTAACTGGTTCATATATTGGATACTCATCTGGTAGTAATGATTTGAATATTCTTGATAGTAAAATAGAGTTGAATCAAGTAGAACACTTTCTCAAAAAGAAGATATGTATGCTAGACATGAAATTATAAAAAATATATATTCTTCATTAATAAAATTAACTAAACCTTGTGTATTAATTGGTTTAATTTTTGTTACTGTCATAGTTTATCCTTTATCAAAAATAGAATTACCTTTTGATTTTGGTCGTCTATTAATGAATTATTTAAAAGTTTTTTATGAACTTATTACAGCATGTACATCTTTTCTTTTAGGGGCTGTTATTTCAAATTGGATATCTAGTAAAATTGATAGGTAAGCAGGGTTCAAAAATTCTGCTTTTTCTTTTTATATATCACCTCTTATTATAATATATGAAGATGTGATATTTAAAAAATCTATTTACAATTTTATTCTTACTTTTATCTATTCCAGTAGTAGCTGAAGAAGTTTATCCTCATCATAATAATGAATCATTTTTAAAAGCCAAAAATATATGAAAAAATTATAATAATAACAAGTTAATATCTATAATATATTTATAAATAAAAAGATTTCCTAATTTAGTCAAAAAATTTCCTTTTATGGTATTTTTCTATTGACATCTATTTTTAGTTCAGTTATAAAAATAAAAAGAAATAAAGGGTAAATATGGATAATGAATATAACTTTGGTAAGTATATAAGGCTTATACGTGTCAAGCGTGAGATTGCAGTTAAGGATTTAGCTGCAAAGATAGAAATAAGCTCAAGCTACTTATCAAAGATAGAAACTGGTAAGAAAAAAGCACCGCATGATGAGAAGTTTCTTGTGAAACTTTCTGAATCATTGGATGTTGATTATAAACAGCTTGCACTTAAAGCAAGGATAAATAATATAATAGAGTCTGATAATATGGAAATGCTTGGTCGTAGAAAAAATAATGTTATTAGACTTTTAAAGATATCATCTAAAGTTGATGATGGTATCTTTATTAAAGCTTGTATTGCTTTTGTAAGAGAAATACAAAATAACAATGTGAACAATAAAAATAGCCATTAAAATATTGCAGTATTTTAATGGCTAGTAGTTGCATAGACTCTGATGCAACACAAATGTAACACAATTATGCATATCATCTTAAATATAATATCATAATTTCATTATATTTGTCAATAAGGAGTCCGACGATAATTACGACAATTACGCCGTTTATGTAAATAGGAGGCAATCTATTATGAAAGTTTATAGAATTGCTGCCGGACTATCTATCTAACAGTTTCTGGTTTAATTTAACTTGGAATAATTATCTAATTTAGATAGTTGATGTACAATTGTAGTTTTAAATAATAAAGCTATAAACAATATTATTGTAAGGAGAAATAATTATGGCAAATAAAAAAACAACAACTTACAAACCAGGAACTAAAGCTCCTGCATCAGGGCAGTATTCGCCTTGTAGTAATAGTGGTAAAGTGTGTAGCAAATCAAAAGAAATTACAGCTGTGAAGGGTAAAACATTACCACCAACACAGAAATCAGGTCAGTCTTATATTTTTGTTGATGGAACTAAAAATAAGTCTGGTAAAATTAACAAGTAATATTATGCAGGGCTAATACCCTGCAAGGAGAAATTTATGAATAAAAAAAGAGATGATAAATTCATCAATAAAAATGAACCACATGAGATTAGATATATTTTAAGTTTGTATGATGAAGATGACCATGCAACTATTCGTCATGTTTTAGAAACATGTAAGGATTATATAACACATGATGAGTTTTATGAATTATTAGAAGATGAGTATGGTATATACAAGCTATAAAAATACAAGCAGGGCTAGTCCCTGCTTTTTTATATCTAAAATTATATCATTCAAAATCATAGAAATCCCAGAGCCTTAAAAAATATATATTATCATGTATATTAGGAGATAATAACATGCCAATAACTTTAGAAGTTGCTGATAAATTAATAGCAAATGGTTTACAAGGCATTTCAAAACAAGAGCTTTCCAATATTTTAAATAGTATAAGTTACTACAGATTAAGGGGTTATATTTATCCCTATTTTCATTCTTATAAAAATAATAAAACTATTAAGAACAATATTACTTGGGAAACCATTTGGAATGATTATAACTTTGATACCGAATTAAAAGGGTTATTATTTCAAGAAATTGGCAAAATTAAAATTGCTTTAAAAACTGTTTTAATAAATGTTTTTTCATTAAAATATGGACAAACATGGTATATTAACAGTGAGTTATATTATGACAGTACTCATTATGAAAATGATAAAAATGAATTATTTCACCACTGGGATCGTTCTAGTGAAAAATTTAAGCAACATTTTAAAAATAAATATCAAGGCAATCCTCCAAGCTGGATGATATTTAAAACTTCTTCATTTGGAAATGGATCAAAAATTTTTGAAAACATTAAAAATTGTTATACCAAACAATTAATGACGGAATACTTTGGATTTAGAAAAAACTCTGAAAAAGTTTTGATAAGCTGATTAAGACATTTAGTATATTTACGAAATATTATTGCTCATCACGGTTTATTATTTTCAAAAATATTTATTACAGTTCCTAGACTTTCTAAAGATAAGTTTAATAATATAGATATTATCCCTAATAAATTGTTTGTATCTATAGTTATTATTGCTTATTTATTAAAACAAACTGGTTATACTAATAAAGAATTTATATCAAAACTTATTAAATTATTAAATAAATATCCAACAGTAGATATTAGTCTTATGGGTTTTCCTATTAATTGGCAGGAAATACTTTTAAACTACGATATATAAAGTTGAAAATAAAAATTATATATCATTTGTTGCAAAGGTCATTATGAATAATATTACACAAATAAAGCTCCCTAGTGGGAGCTGAAATAATATTAAGCTGTTTTATGATAGCTGGTGGTTTTAGTCTTTCCACCAAGCTGTCCCTGCAGCTCTTTAAGTTTTCTGACTAATGGATTTACTTTCGCTGCCTCAGCTACTAAATTTTTACCCATTGCGTCAATTTCTCTTTCACTTATGCTGTTTAATACTGCATAAGTAAGATATAAATTTTTAACATTATCTGTATTTGATGTAAGATAGTATGACTTATAATCAAATTTTTCTTCCCAGTCATAATGGAAAAATAAATAATCTTCTGTATTATCAAGTATATTCTTAATTGAAAATACATAGCATATTAAGCCATCTTCTTTGGAATAATAGAGACCTAATCTCTCTATCTTCATATTCTGTAATGCAGGATATACTGTGCTGTATGCCTGCATATTATGCTTTACAAGAGCTGCTATATCCTTTAAGCTGCTGACTGATAAACCTATCAGCTGTTTCTTTTCTGATATGCTTTTTTCTATTTTATCTCTTGTAATTTTAAAGTTTTCTTTTAATATTTGACCTTGCATTTTCTTTCTCCTTATTTTACATTATTTTCTAATGCATATATTAATGATTGAATGGCTGTATCATTCATTGTGTTAATATCTATCGCAGTAACATTTTCTGCAGAATAAAATGACTGCTCTGCATATTCTTCTATATCTAAAATTTCAGATATATTAACAGCATTACTGACTATCTGATTAGGTGTGCTGTCTGTATTAATTATATTGCTTGCAGTTGAAACAACTGTTAATAATTCTTTCCTAGCTTGTTTATTATTTTGATAATGAATTATTATAAACATTAATCCTATAATAACTAAAAAAGGAATAATTGCCATTATCCCATTATGTGTAAATGCTATAGGTAATGTGCTAGCATCATAATTACTGCCAAAAAAAGATTCTAACTGAGCCTGTGAATACATAACTCAACCTCCTAATGTTTTATATTTTTTAATATTGTGGGTATAAACACATTTAGACTGTATATTTGAAACTTAAATGTATAGGTAATAAATAGTGGTAACTCCATAGAGTTCCTTGAGCCTGCATTGGCAGGGTACTTCATATAGAAGTGAAAGAATATATTTTTAATATATACTGTTTATATTTAATTGCAAGTAAATTATTTTTCTTGACAATTATTATATTATAGAATGTCATTCTAACTATAAAATACTGGAGTAGTTGCACTTGTATAAGAAGGTATCGGGTGAGCTAGTCAATATACTGGAACTTGTCTTATGAGGTATAACTCAAGATATAGATTTTGACCATCCTTACTGAGCTTTACTAGTGAGCTATGTATAGTGGTGGTCTTTTTTTATTCGTTAGATAATATTGCTTTACTTTTTTGAAAAAATCTAATAGAATATATATTCGTATTTTATTATCTATAAAAATTAGTTTAGGTAAATTAAATTATGCGTTTTTTAGGAAATAAAGAGTCTATTTTAAATGATATTGAGGCTCTTTTACAAAATAAAGGATTACTTTATAAACAATTAACTTTTTTTGATGCCTTTGCTGGTTCTGGTTCTGTTTCAGATTATTTTAAAAAGTATTACAATATAATAATTAATGATAATTTAAATTGGTCTGTCATATATTCTAGAGGTCGTATTTGTGCTTCTAAATGTAATTTTAATATACTCTGTTTCAGATTATTTTAAAAAGTATTACAATATAATAATTAATGATAATTTAAATTGGTCTGTCATATATTCTAGAGGTCGTATTTGTGCTTCTAAATGTAATTTTAATATACTTGGATTTAATCCTTTTGATTATTTAAATTCACATAATAGAATGATTGAGGGATATTTTTATAATAACTATGCACCAACTAGAACTCAAAGAATGTATTTTACTCCTGAAAATGCAGGAAGAATAGATTTTTTTAGATTTCAAATAGAACAATGGAAAACACAAAATTTATTAACTTATGATGAGTATTGTTATTTAATGGCAAGTCTCATAGAGTCTGTTTCTAAAGTATCAAATACAGCTGGGGTTTATGGGGCTTACTTAAAATCATGGGATAAACGAGCTTTAAAGGCAATAGAATTTATAAATGTTCCATTTATTAATGAAAAAGTTAAAACAATTTTCCAATACAACGATAAAATTGAGAATATTATTGAATATGTTGAGTGTGATATAATATATTTAGATCCTCCTTATACTCAAAATCAATACGGCACTCAATACCACTTATTAGAGACACTTGTTTTAAATGATAATCCTGAAATTAGCAAAATTACAGGCTCTCGAAGCACTGCCCCAATGCGTTCTGATTGGTCTAAAAATTATAAAGCTCATATATTATTTGAACATATTATCGCTAAAACAAAAGCTAAATATGTTATATTTAGCTATAATGATGATGGTCTAATGTCAAAAACTTATATTGAAGCTGTATTAAAACGTTATGGAAAACTAGATACATATACTTGTAAGAAAATACCTTATAAACAATATAAAAATTGGAAATCTCAAAATAAAGATTCTCACTTTGAATATTTATATTTTATAGAAAAAAAGGATTATTCTCAGGTTATATACGAATCTCCACTAAATTATATAGGAAGTAAGGCTAAAATAGTGAAAGATATTAAACGCATCCTACCATCTAAAGCTAATTCATCATTCATAGATGTGTTTGGTGGCGGTTTTAATATGGGGATAAATAGTGAATTTAATCATGTTATATATAATGATATAAATTTTTTTGTTACAGATTTAATAAAATCGTTTTACACTTACGATACTTATCAATATCTCTTATATATAAAAAAAATTACAGATAAATTTGGATTAGAAAAAGCGAACGGCAAAGCATATATTGCAGCACGGAATTATTATAATTCGTTACCAGAACATAAACGCGACTCTAGACTATTATTTACAATTATTCTTTATGGTTACCAACAACAAATTAGATTTAATGGAAGTCATCAATTTAATAATCCAGTAGGTATGAGATGGTTTAATGATAAAGTATTAGAAAAAATGATTTCATTTTCTAGGGTGATTAAAGAGGGTAAGTTTACATTTTTTAGTGAGGATTATATTAAATTAGAAAATCATATTGATAAGCAATCATTTGTGTATATGGATCCACCATACAATTTAACAACAAGCTCATATAATGATGGGAAAAGAGGTTTTAAGGGCTGGAATGAAGTTTTGGAAGATGAATTATTTCAATTTGCCAATAGGCTTAATAAAAGAAATATTTATTTCATGCTTTCATATGTCATTCAACATAAAGGGCATATAAATGAAAAATTTTTAAAATGGATAAAAGAAAATAATTATAACCTTATTGAATTAGGAGATATTATCGGAATATCTGGCAGTAGACGAAAAGAAGTGTTGGTAGTTAATTATGACATATAGAAACATACCACATTTCACTATAAAAAAGAATTTACAGAAATCAAAAAATACAGGAATTTATTTTAGTGATATACTCAATGATGATGTTTTATCTGATGTCTGTTATAAAATTACAGGAAAACATGATTATACTCTAAATTTTGTTGAAAACGATTATAAAGACGAATTTTTATCTGACACATATAATAAAGGCAGACTCGCAATATTACAATACGAGTCCACAATTCATTATATATCTTTTTCAGAAAATAGAGCAAATGGAAGAAATTCAAGTGTGCAAAGTGTTCCTACAGCTTTTAATATATTTTTTTGTAATTCTTATCCAAATAAAAAATTACATTATTATTTTTTAGATACTCAACTTGGTAATTTTGAAACAGATTATTTAATTTTTATGTATAGATTGATGGCTACTATCGGCTTTAATTTTTTAAATGCTGATAATGTTCTTACTCATAAAATTAAAGCTTTTTCATCTATAGAAGATATTATATTTAATAGAAAAAATAATTCCGAAAGAAATAAAGGTAATAATTCTACATATATCACTAAAAGCGGAGCAAATTCTATTGATATATATGGTAAAGTTTATGGAGCAAATAAATACGAATCTAGTATGCTATGTTATGCACTATCTTTATTGTGTCATGAACATCAGAAAATTACCTTATATGAAATTATAGAAAAAGATTTAAAAAGATTACCAGAAATAAGTAGAAAAGTAATAGAAGAAATGGGAGTAATAAAGATTATCCCTACAGATATAACACTTGAAAAACAAATTTTTAAATATAATGATAGTTTACGGTCTCCAAGATACATATATAATCTTCTTGATAGAATTGGTCCTAAACAATGTGTTTTATGCGAGTGTGGTATTCCAGAACTAATACAAGGTGCTCATATTTGGTCTGTATCTAGCATTAAAAAAGAAGCAAATATGATTTATGAAGAAAAACTTAATCATGCAATTAACGGGCATAATGGCTTATGGCTATGTGAAAATCATCATAAATTATTTGATGAAAATATTCTTATGATAAAAGAAAATGGAACTATTTATTATCAAGAAAAAATACCTATAGAACATCGTGAATTTATAGCTAAAATTACAACGATTGGTTGTTTGCCTGAATTTATTATGAGCGAACAATTTGTAGAGTATTTATGGCAAAGAAATAAGGCTGTATAAAATATTTAAACTATATAACCATTATATAAAATAGTGGAAAATGAAAAAAGTTATTATTAATAAGTTTATAACTTATTAATAATAAAAGATATTTTATGGCTTTATTTTAAAATTTTGCTTGACTTTTTTATAATATTGTGATACATTATTTTTATGATGAAGATGGTTCATCAAATAAATTATGGGAGATGATATTATGTTATCATTTATTTTATGGATTTTTGGTTGTATAGTTGTAATACCTGCTATGATATATATATTTAATAAAGTTATGAAAAATAGAGCAGTAAAAAAAGGTGGTGCTATGACTAAAGATAGATACAACACAATTGCTTCAAGACTTTTACTTATTACACTGCTTTCTACTTTCGTATGTGTGGCTATAAACTCTTATATGCCATTAATTATTACTGGGGCAGCATTCGTTGGTTTTCTTGTATTCGCTAGAAAAAGGTATGGGTATAGAGCTGTGGAGTATCGTGGAACCCCTATTGAAATGATGACAAAAGAAGAATTATTTAAAAAATTTGATGAAGAAAAAACTTTTATGACAATTAATTCTTGTAGCATATATCATAGCGATGATAAATAAAATATCATTTCTTCTCTTGTACTATATTTAGTATATTTTTTATTTTTCTCCATATAAATGAACGCATAAGTGTAATAATTGCAATAATAATAGTTGATAAATATACTATTAACTTGCCAGCAATATCAGATTCTTTTATAAAGAATTTGGTTATTTCTATCACAAATGGTGCAACAGCCAATATTATACCAATAAGAGCTATATTGGTATTAAATGTTTGACTTTTTCTATTTTCTAATAACTTAGTTAGCTCTAATACCTGAGTATTTACCTCATCATGTTTTGTTTTAATATTATAATTTTCTGCTATTATATTCCAAAGACTACAAAGTCTATGTCTATCCATTTTAACTGGGGTTCCAAAAAAGAATTGCAAATTAAAAGCATGAATAGATTCTTGTAATTCAATGATTTTTTCAATATCATATCTATGCTTATTGTAAAGTTCTGCTCCATTTTTTAAAAAATCATCCATTTTTAAATTATAAGCAATAGCTAATAAAAATAATATTGCAATGTTATGATATCGTCTTACATCAGTCCATATATCATATACAGCAAATCCTCTTTCACATATTATAAAGAAAAAACTCTTTCCTATATAACTGTTTGTATTACTAGCTTTAAGTGTAGAATACCCTCTTAAATCATTAGAAATTTGCTCAATATCTATATTTTCAATGTTAACATTATCATCTTCATTTTCATTATATGATGATTTTTGATATTTAAGATATACATCTTTATTTCCATAGAATAGATTATATAGAATATATTTTCTATCTTCCTCATCAATAATATTATTAACACTATTATTATTTTCTTCTGAATTATCTTTTGTTTCGCTGCCATTATTTTTACTTTTATCGTTTTTATTTTTTTCATTTTGTATATCTTTATTAAACATCCTTAAAAGATGTTGTGTATCAGTATCTATATATATTTTTGTTTTTTCTTTTTTTGAATCACCTTCTGGATCATCTTTTATTATTCTTGATTTAAAATAAAGAGTAACAATATTGTCTTTGCTATTATCTCTAAAATTATTAAAAAAAGTAAACTTTAAATATTGCTCTTTTTTTGGATTAATTAAAATATTACCTTTTTGATTATTTTCAGAACAATCTTCATTTATTAAATTCTCAACAATAATACTATTACCAAGCACATCATATAAAAATTTATATTGATTTTTTTTATTCATACTATCCAGTTTCATTTTTAATATTAGTTTCCATATAAACACTCTATTTATAGAATAATAGATATATAAATAAAAAATAGTAATAAATCAATAGAAAAATAGCCGAGTTTTTTACAGTCGGCTATTTATTTATAAGGTTATGCAATTTTATTTCAAAACTTTATTCATATGCTTTTCCCCCATTTCATCTATTTTGTCAGCTGCTTTTCCAGCTGCATTAGCTGCAGAGCCAAACATATTTTTAGCTCCGTCTAATGCTTCGTTCATAGCATTGCCTGGACCATATACTTGACCACCTAGCTCATTTTTTAAGAAGTCATTATATGCTCTAAATCGTTCTTGTGCTGCTTTATCATACTGTTCTGCTGTCCAGTTATTAGCTTTCGCATCAGCATCAAGCTGGTTCATAATATTTTCATTCATAAGTCTGTTAAGGTTTGCAGTATCAACCTGACCAGAGCTGTGGTCAACAGATGCTTTTAGTGCAGCATTAAACCCTATACTAGCTCCATTACCAAGTGCTTTAAAACCAGCTGATGCTTCAAATTTACCCATAGCATCGAGTGCTTGTTGTTCTGAAATTTGGTCTTTACCACCTCTTTGTAATATACTGTCTTGATATTTGGTCATATTATCCACAAATGCTTCTTTCATCAATCCTTCATTGGCACCAAATTTAGACAAACCTTGATTAACTATTTCAAGACCACCTGTATAGCCATTTACTTCATCGCCAAGAGCAAGTTTTGTGCCTCCAGAAATAGTTGTAGCATTATTAATATTTGTGCTGTTTCCACCTTCTGAATTGCTCTTAACTATATCACCTGTTACTGACATACCATTCTTACCAAAGCCTATTGATGCATTCTCTACTGTCGCTGTATATTTCATACCATCTTTTGTGCCTTCAATAGTTGCTGTATCTCCATTCCAGCTTACTTTACCACTGACACTTTCTCCATTGACCATAATATTATCACCAGACATTGAACCAGAATTGCCAACATTCACTGTATCCATATTTTCGTATTTAGTGTTTTCAGTTTTAACATTGCTGGCATCTAAGTTAGTTGATACAACTGATGATGCTTGAAAGGCATTTTCACGACCACCCTGTCCGCCCTGCACTACATCTTTTTGATAATCTGACATATTACCTGTGCCAGAGATTTCACCTTTATAACTGCCTACAAAATTACCATTCTTATCATATTCATTTATTGTGCCGCTTCCTGTCCACCCACCTGATGTCTGGTCAAAGGTGCCATTAACTTCATAAGTTTTACCTGTCTGGCTGTCTGTTATCCAGGTTGAACCCTTATGAACATTCTCATCTATATCTTTATTTGAAATCTCTGTACCAGTTCTCACACTGCTTTGGTTGCTTGCCGTCTGCTGATGGTCCATACTTAACTTGCTAGATGTGCCTGCATTCATTGTCTGAGCTGCATCATACTTGTTCATATTAACATTATTCATACGGATATTACCAACACTCATACTGCCACTGGCTGCCTCTGCTGTTGCACTTGACACACCTGCTGTTGCTGTGCCTGCTATGCTGCCCATCATACTTGCTGCTCCATAACCGCTTAAGGTTGCTATACTGAATGCTAAAGTTGGTATCATCCAATACATACCAAGAGACAGCGATAAGGTATCAGTTATTACAGAATTTATAAATGGCTGACTTTCCATATTATAGCCATTCATACCACTTAATGCAAACAACGCCTTAGTCCTTACTATTATTATAAAATCTAATAACTGGTCTCCTACATTCCATAAGGCAAGTGCTATCAATAAACCAAATATCATCGCAAATGGCTTTTGGAAATTACTTGTTACTAATGCTATAATTATTATCAATGGAATTACTGCAACAAAAATAACTGTCAAATATCCTTTTGCTATCGGCATATATTTCTTTGCCATTATACCCTGCATACTGGCATTCATTCTGGCTGTCTCCTGTGCTTTTGCCATTGAATAGGCTAAACCAGTAGTATCTAACCCCATGCCATTTGCTATATTCTCATACGAATCATTAAATGTATTTATGGCCATAGAATTAGTCAATACATTTGACTGATTTTGCTGAAAACCAACTATTGCAGTATTAACTGCACCTATCATCCTGTCTAACTGGATACCTGCAGATAAACCTAAACCTGCCTTTAACTGATTTGCTGCCGCTGCTGATACTGTTGCAAACTGATTATCTATCGCATGATACAACTTATCACAGGTCAATATCTTGCCATCTGGACCCCATTCTTGAGAATAATCCATATAAAAACTGCCTATTCTGGCTTTATGCAGGTCCTGACCAAATAACTGCCATAAATTCGTGCTTGTTGCTACTGCACGAACATCTAAATACCCTGAAACCATATCTGGAAGAACACAGTTCTCTACAAAAGACTGGTATGACCTTGTAAAATCTGGATTATTTATCCTGACATTAGTTGTTGACTGGTATAAATTTAATGCAGTAATAATAGACATACCATCTAAATACTGAGCCCCTGCCCGTAAACCGCCGAAATTCAAGCTGGCACGAAATGCTTCCCTCACTCCATATTCTAAATTTGAAAGCACATATAATGGATAACCAACTACTCCCGGCACTTTTTCCACACGCTCTGCTACTCCATTTGGTGTTAATGCTCCATTACCTGACACATCTACTACATCTAAATTCATTTGAGAAAATGGTGAGATTAAAAATGTCTGTAATGCTATTACCAGTATTACTTTCTGAAATATTAACACTGGTGAAAAACCTTTATCACTTATAAGGGATAAAAATACAGTAATCATACTAAGCAGCATGGCTATTTTGAACATATCACCAAAGCTCTTTGTTCCCATAAAATACTTCACTGCTTCAAGCATACTTACCATAATATCTTGGTAGCCCCATGTATATACTGTATACTGGGCATACGAAAAGGCTGGTATTGATAATACTATCAATAGTGTTGAAATGAATATTCGCTTCATAAAACCTCCATAATCATTTTATTTATTAATAATTATGGAGTGTTACATATTATTATATAATGGTGTATTATAGAATAAAAATAGACTTATATTCTTTCTTTATATAGAAAAAAATCTTTAAGAATTGTTTTAAAATTTTTATTATTTTCCGAATTACTATCCATTGCTAATTTGTCTAAATATTTTTCTGCAATATTTTGGATACTATTCTCAATTTCTTCATGTTTTTCTATGTTAGATAAATAATCTATTTCATTACAGCGAATTATAATAAATTCTTTTCTAAATTCTTTTTTAATATTAGGATACTTTTCTATAACAGGATAAAGACATCTTATAATAATTTTATAAGCATCTTTTTTTCCTCTTTTTAAATGACTAACAGCTTTTGCAATGTTTCTTACATATACTTCATTATTAGAATTGTGTTTGTGTAAAAGTGCAGTGATAATATGTGACATTGCATTATGAAACTCTGTTAGTAAATCACTTAATATCCCATTTGCATACCGATGTAATTGACAATATGCAATAACAAACTTTTGAAAATTATCTAAAAATGCATCTTCCTTAAGCAATGATTGTATACTATCTTCTGTTAATGCTTTATTTTTGAAAACATGTTGGATACTATTTTTTAATTCATCATCACAACAATTTTCCTTATTTTCAAGATAAGCATTAATTATCTCATTTGCACCATTTTTATATTTTTCAATAACACTATCGCAGAATTTACCATTATTCAGTATATATAATAGAGCATCAGAAATTTTTAAATACAACATCTTTATACTACGGAAATCACGAGTATTAATGATACTAACAATAGAATCATAAAATATAAATTTGTGGTATGTTTGTAGTAAATATGTCAACACTATTACATTGTTATCATACGGCATGATTTCGTTTTATATCCTCACGAATACCCTTATCAAGTTCAAGCATTCTTGTATCAATGCTTGTTTTAGGAAGAGCAATACTCCCTTTCCCTCTATTAAACACATATAGACAAGTATTATCTTCGTTATCTGCAATCTCATATAAAGCCTTTCTTGCTTCTAACAACAATTTCTTTTTTTCATCAGATTCCATAAATTTCCCCTTATATGAATTATTTTATACCTGCTATATGATTATTAATATCATGATTAATTTTTACAATCTTTTCATCTGTTGACATGTATAAATCAGCAACACTACCTTTACTAGAGCCTGAAACTAAAAGATGGTTGCTTTATTCATTATTTGATGCAACTGACTTTAAATATTCTAAAGCTTCATCAAACATAGTTGGGTCAATATCTGATTGTCTTAACATAACAACTGCCCCATATAATTAAGGATAATTGAATATCAATATCACAAAAGCATTTTATTTGCAAATATTTTTTTATAAACTTTTATCTATTTTTATTTATTTTAATCTACCTTATAATTAATCCTCCATAATCATTTTATTTATTAATGACTATGGAATGTTAAGTGAAGTAATTAAATTTCTAAAAGTGATTCAGAATGTAGTATAAAATACAAACATATATATTAGAGAATTCTAACCTTTGTAATGCTTAATAATTCTTTACAATCTGTATCATAATTAAAATCACCAAAGTAACTGTTAATTTTCTTCTGACTAAATACAAAACATTTCATAATACTAGTGAGAGTAGATATGTCTATCTTACCATCTTGATATAATTGTTTAAGTAATGCAAATATTGTAACTCTATAATTACTAATTGCTCCTAAATCTCTTTTATGCGGAACAACTACTTTCACTAAGTTCTCATATTGAGGCACAATAACATGTAATGTTGCTAACTCTTTTGAGTTTGATACTTGTTTATAGTTTGAATTCATAGCATTCTTTATATCATTATAATATCTTTCACTCAATTTATCACTATCAGACAAAATATTTCTAGAATTAACTCCAAAATAGTTTAGTACAAATTTATCAAACTTACCTATTTTACAATGAACAGCATTTATTCTTAGTATATCACTATTTGTTAAGCGTAAAAAAGTTTCTCTTATAATATAAGGACTACAAAGAGAATATAGTAACTTTTGTATTCTCAAATCTATACAAAACAATAAAGTTTCTGAATAAAATACATATCTCATGTATTTATTGCTCAAAAATTATATTATTATTCATAAGCATTAAAGCTTTATCTTTTGCTATATCACCATCATTTATCATATCAACTATTGCACTATTTAATAATTGATTTACCTCTAACCCAGCTTTTGTAGAAAAAGCGTGTCCTAAAAAAAGCTTGTTAATAATATCATTTGCATAATCATTGATTTTATTACCATTAATTAAACCCAAATGGTTTAATGAGTATAAAATAGTTTTATATGATGCATTATATTTCTGAGATACTTGTTTGATAGTTTCTATCCAATCTTCTACACAAAAGTTATTCTTCTCTATTTTACCAAAATATTCACGCATATCATCTTGTGGAAGTAAAATTAAATTAGCAAAATAATTAACTAGATCTTCTTCTTCTGGTAAAGTTGCACTTTTATTAGAATGGAATATAATATGACCCAATTCATGTAATAGTGTAAATGTTTGTTTGATATAACTATCTTTTTGATTAATATATATAAATATTTTTTCATCATTAATAGAATAAAATGCTAATCCATTTACATTTTCAGGTAAGTCTGCAAAAGAAACAAAACCTAGTTTATCCATGATAAATTCTAATAAATCATCACTTAAAACACCAGTTTTTTTACCAAAAAAAGTTTCTCTAATATGACTAGCCATAGTTGGTAAAAACTCATGATTTAACATATCGGCATATTCTTGATTGAAAATAGGTATTCCTTGATTATTCTCTGCATTTTCTATTTTTTTTTCACTTTGGTTAGAAGATACTTCCTGTAACAATGAATAACAACTTAAAGCTTTATTCATATAATAAAATTTATCAACATCTGACAAATTACTAAAACATTCAGTATCAGCAACTGCCATTCTAGCACTAACATTAAATTTTGTTACATCACTATAATCACATGTAAAAAATTCTGTAGGCATTTTATAAAGATACGATAAGAAATCTTTCTGATACTCTGAAGGCTTACTTTTATTATGTTCCCATTGTCTTATTAATTTCTCATTAACTCCTAAGATATTAGCAACATCAGTAGTTGACAAAAAACACTGTTTCCTAAATTTAGTTAAAAACAATCCCAAAGATGCTTGTTCAGTATTCATTATTCCCTCTAAACAAATATCGTTTATAATACAATGTTTATTTTATCTATATATTCCACTATAAAATATAATTGAATATATAAATAAATATCTGATATTTGTATTATTCCAGCATCAGTAAAATATAAGCTGATTTTATTTTATACATATTTTTTATTCAATAATCAATACCTATATGCAATAAATTTGTAAAATCTAAAAACGATTGCAACATTTTAAGCAGTTGTTTAAGTTCTCATAAAATATATCATTAGCCGATTTATAATTAAATAATTTTCTAGGATAATTATTCATCCAGTCTTGTATTTTTTTAATATAAGCAGCTGAAAAGTTTTTAATATCAGTTTTCTTTTTAATAAATTTCCTTATAAGTTTATTATTATTCTCATTACTTCCCCTCTCCCAAGAGCAATAAGGGTGAGCATAATAAATAGTTGTTCGTTTAGATACTTTATCATACACTGATTTTTCTAAACCTGCCATATCTAAAAATTCTACACCATTATCTACTGTTATGCTCTTAAATATTAAGCTGAATTTATCTTTATACTTTCTTTCTAACTTATCTAATGCTGCTATTATACTTTTCTGTGTTTTATTTCTTAATTTGATTATTATTTCAAACCGTGATACTCGTTCTGTAAGCACCAGTAAGGCTGATTTACTGCCTTGTTTGCCCACCACTGTATCCATCTCCCAATTGCCATATAGTCGCTCTTTCAGTTCAAATGGTCGTTCGTCTATACTTCTGCCGCGTGTATTATTATAGGCTGTTCGTGGATTACTTTTACATTGTTTAGTATATTTTCTATATTCTATACTTTCTAATAGTCCTAATGATATATAGTTATATATTGTTTGGGTACTTATTGTTGATATACACTGATGCCTTAACTCTCCAGATATAACATCTGGGGAATACTTCTCATCTAACTTACTCTGTATATAGTCTAATAAGCCATATTCAATGTTATATTGTAATTTCCTACCTGTTTTACTCATTAAACCTTGCCTTATATTTAGAGAATAGTATGCACTATATTCTTTCCTTACACTCAAGTCACTGTTGAGAAATTCCACTGTCCCTCGCTTTATTTCTCGGTATATCGTGCTTTTAGACCTGCATAATATCTACGCTATTTCCAACACACTAACTTTGGATTTCAACAGACCTTCTAATTTATAACACTCAAATGCATTTAAGTGTTTATTTTTACGATTTTTTGGTGTAGTATCCATTTGTGGTTGTTACCTCTCTTACTCTATTTTTTGGCTAAAAAATATTATTTTATTTAAAGAGTTTTAACAACCACTTTTTTATTTATTCACTTTTTCGCAATCGTTTTTAGATTTTACCATTTTCTCCATCAATTAAACTACTATCTTCTTTTATTTCTTTAAGTTCATTATTTTTCTGGTCTTGAAAAATGATGTTTTTTATCATATCCCATAATACAAGATAGGTCCCTTTCAAATCTGGTTCTAAATCTTCATAAAGATAAAGATAAGTTGCAACAATCAATTTATCTTTATATCGTTTGTTATTTATAAGACCTATAAACTCAGTTATTCTACTGTTAAAACCCAATAATTTTGTCATAACTGCACCTTATGTTTATTTAAAGATTATTACATGAATATTATCTTTGATATGTATTTTTTCTTGTTTACTAGTTTTATATTTTTTCAATATTTTTAAATCATTTTGACTATTTCTTTCTGACCTTGATTTATTTTTATCTTTTATTTCAATAATCATATATTTACCTTGCAGTTCTTTTCCTAATCTTGATACATATCAGGGTCTATTTAAACCCTGATTTAAAATGGAACATCCTCATCTGTAATAACTCTTTCCTCTTTTTCTGCTGTATTTGTTTGTTTTTTATCAGCAGTAGTATTATTATCAGCAAGTTTATTACCAAGTAGCCGTAACGATTCAACAATAACTTCATGCTTGCTGCGTTTTTGCCCATCCTGCTCCCATTGTCTAAAAGATAATCTGCCTTCAATAAGCACTGCTGAACCTTTAGCAGTATATTGACCAAATGTTTCTGCCAGTTTTCCATATACAACGATATCTATAAACATAACTTCTTCTTTATCTTTATATTTACGATTAACTGCTATTCCGCTTGATGCAACTGTTATATTATTTTGCAAAGTTCTTACATCTGGAATTTTTGTAAGATGTCCTGCCAAAATCACTTTATTAAAATCTGCCATAATTTCCTCCATTATTCACAATATTTATCACTTATGAATTCTTCAAGCTTACTATTAGTATGTACAGTTAAAATATAGTCATAAAGTTCCAATACTAATTTTTCATTGCCTTCTTCAACATCTATTAGAGTATAATCTTCTATATATTTTGCATGCTTTACTGCATTTATATCCATACAAAGCTTAATATCACCACACATAGTTATATATAATGAGTAATTACAATCTTTAAATTTAATAACAATATAATCACTTATTGTATTTGAACTCAGCTCTGGTATTTCCACTATATCTATAAAAGCATCATTGTTTTGGATTAATTCAATAATATTATCTAAATTGCATTTTTTCAGAGCTTTTTCTTTAAGAATATCTTATTTAGCTTTTTCCTGTTCTATTAAATACAAGTTTTTTTCATTTAATGCATTCATGTTATTTCTCCCTTATTTTGTTACCAGCACTTTATTTGATGTAGCAAACTCTAAAATATCACTAAACTTATATCTTATAGTTTTATTGCCTAAAACACAGTATGGTAAATATTTTTTATAAAACCTCCACTGTTGTAAGGTAGATACTTCTACATTCAAATATTCAGCTGTTTGTTTCTCTGTCAGTAAATCATCAAGTGAATATTTACTTTTTCTTGCACTCTCACCAGCAAGATTTGTAATATGCTTTACACTTTCTGATAATGCCTTTTCCACTGCATTACTAACACTTGCAGCAATAACTTCCTCAAAACTCATTATTATTCCTCCATTATTATTTTTTTTTAATATTCTTTGTATGTTACATTTTTTATAAAACTTGATTAATTTTTATTACTTTTATTTTATAAAGCATATTATAAGAAAACCATTTAGTATGTCAACATAAAAATACAAAATAATACTAAATAATACAAGTTTGTTTTTTTATGTATTTTTATGTTGCATTATTCTTTATTTAGTTTTATATTATTTTATTAACTTTTATTATTTTTTATGGAGTATAAAAATGAGTGTAAAAAACAGATTTAAAGAATTAAGATATACTCTTAATCTATCACAAAAAAAAATGGCAGAAGATATAGACATAAGTTATATTATGGTCCAAAATTATGAATATGGTAAAAATCCAGTATCAGACTCTACCTTATTAAAACTTCGTAATAAATATAATGTTAATCCTGACTGGCTTATAAATGGCACTGGCAGTATGTTTCTAGGTTCATCAAAAACAATAATACCAGAATGTATTAAGCTTCCTTACTTCAAAGAAGTATCTGCTGCTGCAGGTTCTGGAGCACTTGTATATGATGAAAATACAGTAGAGTATATGTCAATACCTTCTACTCTGATAAAAATAACACATTCAAATGATGTATCAATTATTAATGCTGTTGGTGATTCAATGTATCCATTAATTGATAATAATGATTTTATAATTATAGATTTAAGCCAGAAACAGTTTTTAACTGAAGGTATATATGTTATCCACATAGATGATACTCTGCTTGTCAAAAAACTTCAAAAAATACCTAATGGAGTCATTCTAGTATCAGAAAATCCTCAATATAAACCGATAGAATTAACTATAGATAATTTTACATCTGATAATGTTGCTATTATAGGGAAAGTAGTATCTGTAATCAAAAACTTTGGCAGAGAGATATGATAAAATATTCTAGGAAAAATTTCAGAAATAAAAACTATACCAAAATAAGACCAAAAATTATGTAAGAAGAAATTACAAGAATTCTAAAAATAAAAAAAGCCTTGAATAATCAAGGCTTTTAGTAACGCGCCCAGCAGGAATCGAACCCACAACCTTTTGATCCGTAGTCAAACGCTCTATCCAGTTGAGCTATGGGCGCTTATATATGAGAATGTATTTATATATAATAATTTTATTTTTTGCAAGCATTTTTTTTAATTATTCAAAACTTTTCCATAATATACTGTCATATATAAATATTTTATCATATCAGCACCTATTTTTGTAGAAATATAAAAAAACTTTTGCAAATATTTATAATTTAGTTTATTTTATATAATCAAGTTGGAGTAATATATGCAGAATAAAAAACTGGATAAAAATAGAGAATACTTTAAAACATTTCTTGCTACACAAAAACTTAGGCTTACAAATCAAAGACAGATTATATTTGATGAATTTATGAAATATGATTCTCATATTGATATTGATAAACTGTATGCTATTACAAAAGAAATAGACAATAATATAGGACTTGCTACAATTTATCGCACTATTAAGCTGCTTATAGAGGCAGGTATTGTTCGTGAAGTGCATTTTGGTGATGGTAAAAGCTACTATGAGGCTATTATGGGGAAAACCCACCATGACCATTTAATATGTGTTGTTTGTGGTAAAAATATTGAATTTAATGACCCAGACTTAGAAGAACTGCAAGAGCAGATTGCAGCAAAATATAAATTTAAGCTGACAAACCATTATATGAATTTATTTGGTGTATGCGAAAAATGCCGTTCTATTGGTAAAGGTTAATATGGAGAAACATATATGAAAAAATTTATTACTCTTATTCTATTTACTATTATAATGACAGCTGGTGTTTATACAGCACAGGCTCAAACAAAAACTACAAAAGTTTTAATTGATACATCTATGGGGCAGATAGAAGCTGAACTATATGCTGATAAAGCACCTATTACAGTTACTAACTTTGTAGAATATGTAAATAGTAAATTTTATGATGGCTTAGTATTTCACCGTGTAATTCCAAACTTTATGATACAAGGCGGTGGAATGACATCTGATATGAAAGAAAAAGAAACTAGAAATCCTATTAAAATAGAAAGTGATAATGGTTTGAAAAATACACGGGGCACACTTGCTATGGCAAGAACTCAAGAACCTAATTCTGCTACAAGCCAGTTTTTTATTAATTTAGTTAATAATCCATTTCTTGATTTTAAAGCAAAAACTACTGCAGGTTATGGGTATGCAGTATTTGGAAAAGTTACAAAAGGAATGGATGTAGTTGATAAAATAGCAACAGTCCCAACTGGTTCTAAAGGGTTTCATCAAGATGTTCCACTTACTCCTGTAATAATAAAAAGTATAAAGGTTATTAAATAATGAAAGAAAATAAAACAAACAAAAAAAACACTGCTAAAAAAACAACAGTGAAAAAAACTGTCGTTGCTAAAAAAACTACTGCTAAATCAGCACCTAAAAAGCAAGATAATACAAATATTAATCTGCTTATGAAAACAAATATAGGTGAAATAAAACTTGAATTATATCCAGATAAAGCACCTGTTACTGTTGAAAACTTTATATTGTATGTAAAAAGTAATTTTTTTAATGGTCTAATTTTTCACAGAGTTATAGATGGTTTTATGATACAGGGTGGTGGCTTTGATGAAAATATGCATCAAAAAGAAACGCAAGCACCTATTAAAATAGAAAGTGATAATGGTTTAAAAAATACACGAGGCACTATTGCTATGGCAAGAACAAATGACCCTAACTCTGCTACAAGCCAGTTTTTTATTAACCTTGTAGATAACAATTTTTTAAACTTTCGCTCACCTGATGTTACAGGTTATGGTTATACTGTTTTTGGTAAAGTTACTGATGGAATGGATGTTGTTGATAAAATAGCAACAGTCCCAACTGGTTCTTTTGGATATATGCAGGATGTTCCTAAATATTTAATACAAATAGAAAATATAGAAATAATATAAAGGCATAAATATGATAAGCAGCAATAATAAAAATGATAATGAAAATAAAATTAAATCTCATATAAAACCTTTGCCTGATGGCTCTTATGAAATATATAAAAATGAGATGAAGTCGTTTTATTATGTATTAGCTGCTTTTCTTTTTGCACTTATGAGTATATATTTTCTAAAAAGCGGATATAGAGTTGTTGGCTATATATTGCTTACAGGCTTTGCGGGTGCTGCATTAATAGCTTTAAAAATGGTATTGTTTAAAAAAACAGTTATTACTATTAATGATAAATTTATAGTAATAGCACCATTAGTAGGTGCTTCAGAGCAGATTTTATGGGATGATATTACAGGATTTAATGAAATCAGAGAAAAAAGAAACCATTATATAGCTGTTATGGTAAACAATCCAGAAAATGTTCTAGAAACACAAACTAATAAACTGATATATAAATTTATGCAGCATAATATTAAACTTTACGGCACCCCTTATATTATTCAAACAGATACTCTTAGTGCCCACAGGCGTGAAATATTAGACCTATTTAATAAATTTCAGGAAGAATATTTAGAAAAAGGAGTGCTTTAAGTGGAATTGAATAAGCAAAGTAGTGATATTATTGCTGTATATCCTTCTGTTTTGCGGGCTTTTTCCTATATAATTTTTGGATTAATTTTGCTTATCACTAGTATTTCTTTTATTTCTACAAATAAACAAGTTATTTATATAATTATTCCATTTATTTTAGGCACTGTTACAGCTGTATATGGAATAATTAATCTGGCTTTAAGAAACCGCCCCATAATATTATTTGATAAATTTGGATTTTTATACTCTAATTATACTCATGCTAAGCTGTTTATACCAAAAGATATGATTATGGCAGTATCTTTGCGTAATACACCAAATAAACGCCTGATTATTACACTAAAACCAATTGAAAAAGATTATAAAACATATTTAAAAAATATCCGCCTGCCTTCCCATATTCAAATGTGTCCACAAAATACTTCAAAACTAAGGGAAAATAATATAATAATATCTACAGAAAACTTAAATGCAAATAATGCTGTTCTATCAAAAAAACTGCAAAATTATCTAAATATACAGTAATAAATTATAAATATATTTGCATTTATTATATTTTAAGATACAACTTTTCATATTTTATAATTATTTTCTTTTATAATTTTTATGTATTTTACCTTTTCCCATAATTATTTCTTTATATTTTTCTTTTCTATTAAGATGTTTTTCTATATAAATATCTTTCCCTTCTTCATCAAGACCAGTATAATATGCACATGTTGACCATGTAGACGGGGCTGGGGTAAATATCTGCACCTGTTCTGGTGAAAAATCAAGATACTTTTCTATAAAATTATGAGTATTGAAGGCTTTTTGTTCGCTTTCTTCAGGATGAGCTGCTATAAAATAGCATGAAATAAACTGGTTTTTATGAAATTTTCTGCTATATTCCTTATAAATTCTGCAAAACTCTAAAAAACTTTTATTATCAGGTTTTTTCATAGCTTTTAATACTTTTTCATCTGCACTTTCTGGAGCCATTTTAAGCTGCCCTGAAACATGATTTTTTGCTATTGCTTCAATATATTTTTTACCATTTATTTTATCATGGACTGCTAAATCTGCCCTGATGCCTGATGTTACAAATACTTTTTTTATACCCTTAATACTTCTGATTTTTTCAAGCAGATTAAGCAGCGGTTTATGGTCTGTATTCATACCATTGCAAACTTCTGGATAGAGGCATCTTTTATGGTTACATGCACCAGATTTTTCCATTTTTTTACACTTCATCATATACATATTGCCAGTAGGACCGCCTATATCGCTTATAATTCCATTAAAGCCTTTCATATTAACTATGCTGTTTACTTCTTTTTCAATAGATGATATGCTTCTTGAAATAACCTGCCTGCCCTGATGCACAGCTATTGCACAAAATGAACAGCCGCCAAAACAGCCTCTATGGCTTATAACAGATGTTTTTATTGTTTCTAAAGCCTTCACTTTACCTTCTATTTTAGGGTGCACTGCCCTTTCAAATTCTATATCACTTATTTCATCTAATATATCATCATTATAATATACAGGTGGATTTTGTATAAGATACCTGTCTCCAGTTTTCTGCACTAATGTTTTTGCAGAATGTGCCTGACTGTTATCTGAAAATAATTTAAACATTTTATGGAATAATTTTTTATCCTGTAACACTTCTTCATAATGCGGCAGAATAACTGTATTATCACATAATTCTTTTGATATGTAGCAAAGCCCTTTTATATTTTTAACATTTTCATTATTTTTAAGTGCATTAGCAAATTCTAATACAGGCAGCTCCCCCATACCATATATAATATAGTCTGCCTTTGAATCAAATAATATACTTCTTCTAACCTTATCAGTTTTAAAATCATAATGAGCAATACGCCTTAAACTTGCCTCTATTCCACCAAGCAAAATAGGTTTTGTATTTTTATAAAATCTTCTAATAAGACCAGTATACACAATCAATGCTCTGTCTGGTCTTTTATTATTTATACCATTTGGTGTAAAATCGCACATTTTCCTAGGTTTTCCTGTGGCAGTATAATTTGCAATTAAAGAATCAACACACCCTGCATTTATCCCCCAGAAAAGTCTAGGCTCACCAAAAATTGTTATATCTTTATCACTTTCAGTATCAGGCTGGCTGATAACTGCAACACGAAACCCATGTTTTAAAAGATATTTTCCAATAACAGCTGTTCCAGAAAAAGGGCTGTCAATATAGGCATCACCTGTTACAATAATAACATCTATATAATCCCAGCCCAGCTTTTTTACTTCTTCCATGCTTACAGGTAAAAACATAATCACCTCAATTTTAGAACATATAGCATAAATTATGAAAAAATTCATTATTAATGTAGCTTTTATTAATAAAAAATATTATATTAATAATGTTAAATGGAGAAATATATGAAAATAGAAAATAATAATATCATTTTTACAGTTTTAAATAAAAAATTAATCATTAGTTTAGGCATTATATTTTTAATAAGTTTGATTACTGTAATATTGTTTTTTACAGTTATTGAACCAGAATATATTATTTTAGTATTACCTTTTGTATTTTTTGTATGTGTGCTGCCTATATTCATAATAGGTATGCGTAATAAGATTATATACAGATTTACAATTGATGAGCTGCAGTATCGTGGAACAAATCCATGCACAATAAAGTGGCAAGATATTTCTTCTTATAATATAGATAATATATCTATCACACTTAAATTAAAAAATGATACTTATAAAACACTTCCAGTATTAAATTTTGATACAAATAAACTACAGAAGGAACTATCTATTTATATAAAATAAAAGTTTATACTGATATATATGTGCAATAATGGCTAAAATTTATTCTTTTACAGAAGAAGAAAAAGAAATCATTAATTTTTTAAAAAATATTGTTACAGTAAAATATGGCAGTTATAAAAATTTTAAATTAAAAAAAGAAAAATATATTATTCAAAAAAGAATATATAAAACAGTAGTTTTGTATGCATCACTATCATTTAATGAAAATACTGTAGATGCTTATCTTTTAAAAAATCAAGATATTATTTATAAACTTGCCTACCACTGCTTTTATCCTAAAAAAGCAGAAATGCTGCATAATAAAATACTTTATCTAGGCAGATTATATGATTTTAAACTAAAACCAGAGATACATAATACATATAAAATAGATGAAACCAATTTAATTATTTATGCAGGTAGAAATTTTTTAAATAAAGATAATCTGATTAAATTTTATCATCAGCAGGCTTCATACATTTTGCCTGCAAGAGCTTATATGTGTGCTGAGAAAATAAAGCTGGAGGTAAAAGCTGTAAAAACAGGTGTGTTCAAAAGCTGCTGGGGCAGCTGTGGTGCAGGTATTATTAAACTAAATGAGCGGCTTATTTTATCACCATTAACTACAATTGACAGTATTATTTACCATGAACTTGCTCATATTTTAGTGCCAAACCATTCAAAAGATTTTTATACCACATTAGAAAAAATATACCCTGCATATTATAAAGACTATCTATGGCTTACTTTATTTATGCCACAGGAATATCCACCAAAAACAGCAGAATAAATTAATAGCTGTTTTTAAGCAGTATTTTCATTCTTTCAATAATACCTTTTAATGAATGGATAATAGGCATAGACTCTATACAGTGCCGAGCTGCCATTTTTGCAATTATAGTTCGCAGCTCATCTATTGTCTGGCTTATTGTATCATAAGCTTCTGTATCTAAATGAGTAGATTTTTCAGGCACTATAGAATAAAGAGCCTTTAAAGTAAAAGCATGCTCTGCTAAATTAATAATAGCTTTTATTAGTTCTTTAAAGCAGGAAAGTTTGATAATATAGTTATCAACTTTCATATTAAGTGCTTCAAGTAAATGTTCTGGGTCATTTTTATTTGTATAAATAATTATAGAACATGATGGGTTGTATCTGCGAATATACATAGGAAAATTCATACTTTCTTCATCTGCTAGATTAAAATCAGTAATTAGAATATCAATATCTCTGCCCTCTGCTTTCTCTTTTGCTTTTTCAAGATTATTAGTAACAATGATATTTTTGATATATTTAGATAAAATAGATATAAGCTCTTCTTCTTTATGTTCATCTTTATCAGTATTAAGGTATAAGACTGTAACAGAACTTAAAAGCCCGGCATTATCTTCACACAATTCCAGCACCATCACAAAACTCCCAAAAATTATAACCACTATATAGTATAGGATAAAACCTAAATCATATTTAGTCAAGTGTTAAAGATAATGTCTTAATAAGTTCGCAGTATTTGTTAATATGTTTTATCTAATGCTATCACAACCAATATTTTTTATTTCTCTCCGCTCAGGAAATATTGTTTTTGAAAACTATCAATTAAAGTTGCAAACTTTTTAGTATATTATTGTATTAAAATATATATTTTAAAAAAATATTAATTAAACAAAAAACCCCGCCTTAAATAAATATGCGGGGTTATATATACAATAATATAATTAGTAAAATGTTATTTTTTTACAGCACCAGCTAATACAACTTTCCATACAGGGTGTTCAAATGGATGCATATCAGGATACTCTTGAAAAAGCCATCCATCAAATAACTGTGAGCCGTTATCTGTTATAATCACTTTTGCAGCAGGGTTACTTTCTTCCATACTTACATTTTTAACACCACCATCAACCATTGTAAAACTTGTAAAATAAGAAGATGTTGTGATTTCAAGTCCAGTGCTGCCAATAGGTATTTTTTGACCAAAAGGAGCAGTTATTTCTATTTTACTGCCATCGTTTTTATTAACTGCTTCAATTTTAATACCTGAATATTTTTCAGTAATCTCTGGAAGTAATTCTGTTGGTTTTGTAAGTTTCATACCAGCAGCTGATTGTTTAGGAGTTACAGCAGGTGCTGGAGAAGCATTTTCAGCCTTAGCAAATTCCTGCCTGTTTGTGTTTTGAGAACATGCAGTAATGAGTATAGTTATTGATAATAAAGCAATTAAGCCTTTCATAGTTAACCTCATTTATTTTTAAATTGGTTAGAGTGTATATTATTATTTTAATACTTTCAAGATTTTTTTAAATTAAAAATAAAAAAAAACACATTGCATACATAAATTAGTTGAAATAATTATAATTATTTTATATAAGTATAATAGGATAAAAATGGTGTGCTATGGAAAATAACTGGATAATAACTGCAAAAATTCATATTTCTGAAGCAGACTTTAAATTATGGCTTGCTTCATCTGCAAAATTTACTACACATGCAGAGCTTTTTAACTGTGACAGTGATGACCCCTTTGTCAATATATTATTAGGCGGCTCAATAAAAGCTACATACGGCTCTATTGCCAAGTTTTTTGCAAATGAGCTTTCTGAAATGATACTTTCTTTTGATAGAGAATCTTTGCTTTTATACTACAATAATATAAGCAGCACATTGAATTTTGCTTTTGAAATAAACAGATACAATGGCTTTAATACTGCTGTTTATAATACAGCACTTCTTTTAAGTATCACATCATTTAAAAATAATGATAAAGCTGATTTCTGCTTAATAAGCAGTAAAGAGTTTGCAAATATTTGTTATGCTATAGAAATAACTAAAAATGGCATTAAAATTATTAAAATAAACAGCCAAAATGCAGTTATTCCACATAAATACAGCCTTATATATGATATGCTTCATAAAGAAAATACTCTGCAAAACTATATGCAGAAAGATTTATATAATTTATTTTACAATTTCATTACAAAAAGGCTTAAAACAGATTTAGAAGATATTATTTTATTTTCATCTCCAGAGCATCCTGCAGTGATTACGCCTGATGCAAAATATAAAACTGACGGCAGACATGTAATAACAGATAAAGGAGAAATTGTTCCAAACGCCAGCCCTGCCACATTTACATCTCTTGGTGTTGGCTATGGTGCTGATAATGGTAAAGTTTTTTATGGAAGCATGGAAATAGAAAATGCTGATAGTGCAACATTTTTTGTTCTAAATTACGGATATGCAAAAGATAAATCTTATGCTTATTATAATGGTGAACCAATTTGCAAACTAAGCTGTAACTTTAGAGTATTTAAACAAGGTGATGGCTATGCGACTGATAATATAAATGTATATTATAAAGGCATATTTCTTGAAAACAGTAATCCAATGGCTTTTCGTCTTACAGGCGATAATAATTTTCCTGAAGCAGAATATTTAGCAGCAGATAATATATACACATATATAAATGGAGAAAGTATTGAATATATTGATAATGAAACAGTCATTTCTATTGGTAAAAATTTTTTTAAAGATAAAAACAATGTTTATTATCTGACTACTCCACTGGATATGATTAATCCTGATGAAGCAAGAGTTTTAAATGAATACTATATTGCAGATAAAACAAAAGCATATTTTTGTGATAGTAAAGGTGTAGTTTTATTAGAAAATGTTAATACTATAGGGCTTCAAGTCCGCTCTCGTCTTGCAGTAGATAATACACATGTATTTTTTAAAGGCAGTATAATAGAAGGATTAGATGGAGCAAAAGTAGATATCCACAGTGATAACTTCAGTGGTTATTTAAATGATGGCAGCCTTGTTTACTATTATACTAATAAAGTAGATGCAGACCCTGTTACATTTAAAGCACTGGACTTTGGCTACGGCTCTGATGGCAAAAGTTTATTTTTTAAAGGAAAAATTGTGAAACAGGGCAATTTTCAGTCAGTAATTTCCCTTTTTGACAGCTCTATTACTGATACTTCAAATACTTTTTCAGATGATGATGTAATAGAGCTTGGTAATTCATATAAAAGGATTAAAAATAAAATATATTACAGCTCTATTCTATTAGAAAATGCTGATGCAGACACATTTAAAATAATATATGTAAATACTCCAAAAGGAGACATTGCAACATTTTATGCAAAAGATAAAAATAATGTATATTATAAAGAAAGACTTATACAACAGGCTGATATATCGTCTTTTGCGATACTACTGCACCCAGATTATGATACAATAGTAGATTATACACCAAAAACTGCAGTTGACAGTAAATATGCTTATTATAAAGGCAGTATTATACCAGATATTAACCCTGCAACAGTTTATCCCTTTACTATCCATAGAGCATGGCAGGCTGAAACAAATATTATTTATAAAGGTAAAGTTATTAAAAATATAGATTTATATAATTTTCACAGGATAGAAGGCGATATTTATACTGATAATAAACGAGTATATTATAAAATACTGCCTATTGAAAACATTAACCCTTCAAAAGTTGTCATTCTTTCTAACAACTATATTAAAGATGACAATGCACTTTGCTATCTAGAAGAAGACTGGGAAGGATATTTAACAGCCAACTCTTTTATGCCCCATATTAACAGCTTTGATATACTGTCTGAAAATAGTGCTTTTTCTTTTGACAGGTATAAAATCTATTTTAAAGGGCAGGAAATATCTGATATTGACTTAAACTCAATAAATATGATAGGTGATAATTATCTGCAGGATAAAGATAATATATACTGCGGAAATATTAAACTTGAAAATGCTGATACTGCATACTTTATGCTTTTAGGTGACGGCTATGCTTCTGACGGTAAAAATACTTATTATCAAGCAAAACAGTTAAACACAAAAAATATGCTTCATGTATTAGGCAGCGGATATGCAACAGACGGAACAAATTTCTGGCTTTATGGCAGCACATTAAGCAACCCTTATGAACATCAATATATTACTGATATACTAGGACAGGGATTTATGTAAAAATAAAAACAGGATTTACTATAAGCCGGATTCTGTATCTGTAAAAACAGATGGCAGTCATTTCTCTAGATTATTAATTGCTTAATAATTCAAGCAGCTTACCCGCTGAAAAAATGGGCTGAGCGACCCGTTCCAGCCTATTTGCCTTGCACTTAATGGGGCTTGTTCGCACACTTTTGTTACCAAAAGCAGCGGTGGGATCTTACCCTCACCTTTTCACCCTTACTGCTTATGCAGCGGTTATTTTCTGTAACGCTTTCCCCGCATTACTGCGAACTGATGTTATCAGTCATTATGCTCATATAGTGTCCGGACTTTCCTCTCGTAATAAAATAAATTACCAGCGACTGCCCGTAAATCCCAATTATAAATATAATATATTTATGTAAAAATCAATATTAACTTTTGCAAACAGTGTAAAATTAAATACATCAAATTTAAAACAAACTACTAAAAATGCATAAAACAATACTTTAAAACCTGCTTATCAATAACTAACAAGTAGACAGCAGACTAATATAAAAAATATGAATAAAATAAACTTCATATATTTTATATAAAAAATTTATAAATATTTATCACATAACATCATACAAAAAAATTAGTCATATTTTTATAAAAAATATTTTTCATCCCAGTTTATTTATATGAATTATAAATAAAAACCTTATAACTGTTTATAATATAACAAAAAAATTTTTTTAAATCATATTCTTAAAATACATCTGAACATATATCCAAAATATTTTATTTACTTATTTAGAATTATGTTATATAATATATCCGCCTTAAATTTTCAAGTAAAACAAATCTTATAAAATACTTTTTTTATCTTATTTTATGGTTGACATATTATTTTTTATGGTGTTGAATATATGTATACTAAATTCATTAAGGAGTAATGGCCTATGAAGGAAAAAATTGAAAAACTTAGGGAGCTGTCTTCTCAAGCAGAACTTGGCGGCGGTATCCAAAGAATTGAAAAACAACATCAGGCTGGTAAACTTACTGCCAGAGAAAGAATTGACCTTCTTCTTGATAAGGGCACTTTTATGGAGTTTGACAAATTTGTTACTCACCGTTGCACAAATTTTGGTATGGAAAAACAAAAATATTTAGGTGATGGTGTTGTTACAGGAACAGGTCTTATTAATGGTAGAACTGTTTTTGTATTTGCTCAAGATTTTACAGTTTTTGGTGGCTCTTTATCAAAGACTTTAGCAGAAAAAATATGCAAAGTAATGGATATGGCTGTTAATATGGGAGCTCCTGTTATCGGCTTGAATGATTCAGGCGGTGCCAGAATTCAAGAAGGTATTCAATCACTGGCTGGATACACTGATATTTTCCTAAGAAATACTCTATCATCAGGTGTTATTCCTCAAATAAGTGCAATTATGGGACCATGTGCTGGTGGCGCTGTTTATTCCCCTGCTCTTACTGACTTTATTTTTATGGTAAAAGATACAAGTTATATGTTTTTAACTGGACCAGATGTTATCAAAACAGTTACTAATGAAGATGTTACAAAAGAAGATTTGGGAGGATGTTCTGTTCATAACAGCACTAGCGGTGTTGCTCATTTTGCAACAGAAAATGATACTGATTGTATTATAAAAATACGGGAATTAATGTCTTATTTACCGCAGAATAATATGGAAGAAGCACCATTTAAAGCAACTATTGATGATGCAAATAGAATAGAGCCTAATCTTGAAACAATAGTGCCAGATAATCCTAATATGCCTTATGATATGAAAGATGTTATTAAGAAAATAGTTGATGATGGTCATTTCTTTGAAGTTCATGAAGATTTTGCAAAAAATATAGTTGTAGGATATGCCCGCTTAAACGGAAAAACCATAGGTATAGTAGCTAACCAGCCTCAAGTTTTAGCTGGTGCTTTAAATGTTGATGCATCAGTTAAAGCAGGCAGATTTGTTCGTTTTTGTGATGCTTTCAATATTCCACTATTAACATTTGTGGATGTTCCGGGATTTATGCCAGGTGTAAGTGAAGAAAAAGGCGGTATCATACGACATGGAGCAAAACTGCTTTATGCTTATGCTGAAGCTACTGTTCCAAAAGTTACACTAATTACTAGAAAAGCATATGGCGGAGCTTACTGTGTTATGAGTTCTAAACATTTAAGAGGCGATATTAATTATGCCTACCCTACTGCTGAAGTTGCAGTTATGGGACCAGAAGGTGCTGTTAAAATTCTTTCTCGCAAAGATATTGCAGAAGCAAGTGATAAGGCAGCAAAAGAAAAAGAACTTGTTCAAGAATACAGAGATACTTTTGCAAACCCATACAGAGCAGCCGAGCTTGGATATATAGATGAAATTATAGAGCCATCTGTTACAAGACCAAAACTTATTCGTGCATTTGAAATGCTTGCTAATAAGCGTATAGGCAACCTGCCTCGTAAACATGGTAATATACCACTCTAGGTTAAGGAGAGAAATATGGCAAAAATAACAAAAGTATTAGCTGCTAACCGTGGAGAAATAGCAATCAGGATATTCCGTGCTGCAAAAATGCTTCGCCTTGAAACTGTTGCTGTTTATACACATGTTGATAGAGGTGCTCCGCATGTTAGATATGCTGATGAAGCTTTCTGCATATCAGATAATGATGAAGATACATCTTATTTAAAACCAGAAAAAATATTAGAAATTGCTAAAAAAACTGGTGCGGCAATCCACCCAGGATATGGCTTTTTATCAGAAAATGCTGACTTTGTAAAAGAATGTGAAAAAGCTGGTGTTGTATTTATTGGACCATCTGCACAGCATATTGTAGATATGGGCTCAAAAACTGGAGCTAGAAAAATTATGTCTGATGCTGGAGTTCCTATTGTGCCCGGCACAAAAGACCCTATTAAAAATATTGATGACCTTTATAAAACAGCAGATAATGTTGGCTTGCCTGTAATGCTTAAAGCAGTTGCTGGCGGTGGTGGAAAAGGCATGAGACTTGTCCATAAAAGAGAAGAATTAGAAGATATGTTTAATATGGCAGTTTCAGAAGCAGAAAGAGCTTTTGGCAATGGTGATGTATATATTGAAAAATATGTAGAGCAGCCACACCATGTAGAAGTTCAGATAATTGGTGATAAACATGGTAATGTTATCCATTTCTATGACAGGGAATGTTCTATCCAAAGAAGACACCAAAAAGTAATAGAAGAAGCACCATCACCATATATCAGCCCTGAAACAAGGCAGAAAATGCTTGAAGTCAGTGTTAATGCCTGCAAAAAAATAGGCTATTACAGTGCAGGAACACTTGAATATATGGTTGACAAAGACCAAAACTTCTATTTCCTTGAAATGAATACAAGATTGCAGGTAGAACACCCAGTTACAGAAATGATTACTGGTGTTGACTTGGTTCGTGATATGATTTCTGTTGCAAATGGCGATGAGCTGCCATACAAACAGGATGAAATTATTAAACAAGGGCATGCTATTGAATGTCGTATATATGCAGAAGACCCAGAAAATGGCTTTATTCCATCACCTGGTGTTATTACTGTCCATGAACCACCTACTGGAAGAAATGTTCGTGTAGACCATGCAGCTCATGAAGGATATAATGTTCCACTTTTCTATGACCCAATGATTGCAAAACTTACTACATGGGGTAGAAATCGTGAAAGAGCAATACAAAATATGGAACGCTCACTGTTGGAATATAAAATATTAGGTATTAAAACAACAATACCATTTCATCAGCGTGTTATGAAAAACTCTACATTTTTAAGTGGCATTTATGATACAACATTTATAGACACTAAATTTGATAAAGAAGATTTAAAACGCCGTAAAGAGTTAGACCCTACTGTTGCAATCGTGGCAGCAGCACTTATGCAGTATATTTCAGAGCAGGAAGCAGCTGCAAAGGCTACTACTGTGCCAGAAGTAGGCGAATCTTTATGGAAACACTATGGCAAAATGCAGAAAATTGCCAACAGATTCTAATAAGGGGGATTTTATATGAAATGCAGTAATATAGCGGCAACAAAATATTATGCTATACCAGAAGGATTTGACAAAGAATCTGTTGTGCAGATAAAATGTGTAGGTGTTAATGCTTTTGTTTTAAGTGTAGATGATAAAGATATTGAAGTTGATTTCCAAAGAACAGGACATAATTTATACTCTATTATCATTAATAATAAATCTTATGAAATTGATATTCATAATGACAGAGAATCTTATGATGTCCTTGTTAATGGCGACTACTTTAAAATTGATATATTAGATGAACTTAAAAAAGTTTTAAGGGACAGAGTATCAAAAGGTCTGCAAGGCAGACAGGTTATTGCATCACAAATGCCGGGTATTGTAACTCAAGTTATGGTAAAAGAAGGTCAGGAAGTAGAAGAAGGTCAACCTTTACTTATACTTGTTGCTATGAAAATGGAAAACCAAATAAAAGCACCAAAAGCAGGTATAGTGCAGAATGTATATGTTGAAGCTAACCAGACAGTTGCCATAGGCGATAAGTTAGCTGTTATAGAGTAAATTGTAAAACTATTTTAAGATAATTCAGCCTGATAGTGTATACTGTCAGGCTGTTTTTAGATATAATTAAGCTATACTGATAGTGATAAAGCGAAGTATCTTAATTTATCCTTTATTAAAAAATACTGTCCAGATGCGGACTTTTAATTCCATTGCTACTCGCTCAGAAAGTCCTTGCTTCGCAAAAACAATGGTGTCTTCCCAATATTAATCGTTTTCTATACTCGGAGTGCAGCCTAGTAAAAGATGCTTCACTTGTATTTTTAAATCACGCTCTGCCGAAACAAGTTAGGCTATCGCTTATTAAAGATGAAGCATCCTGCTCATTTACCTGTCTTACTGAACATAAAAGGCTAAGTATCTAAAAAAAAATAATTTAAATTTTTTATATACTGCTGCAATAATAAATAATTTAGATTTTTCGCATGTAAAATCAGGCTCAAAATGACTTATGCACAAAATTTTTGTGTAAGTCCAATATAACAATAATATAATATATGCTATAAACTATTTTTCATATTGACAAAATCATTATAAATCTATTTATGCAGTTATGAAATATGGCTTTTATTCTGGTGGACTTTAATGCGGAATAAACAGCATATCATTTGATGGCAGTAGTGCTTTTTAAAGATAGTCATTGACAAAAATAATTTGATTATAAATAATATATCAGGTAAAAGATGAATAAAGTTATAAAAATATTATCAGGTATTTTTTATATATTGTATTGTTATAATTATATATACAGTATATATTCATATATAAGAGGGTTTCATAATGAAGCATTTTAAGACAATTTTTGCTTTAATTTTAATATTAATAACTGGTTGTGCATCAGCATCAAACAGTAATTCAGCAGATTTTGGTATATACAGGGAAGGCTATTCTATACAGGTTGGAGCATTTACAAATCCTAATAATGCTGGCCGTTTTGTAGACTCTTTAATAGAACGCGGTCTTGATGCATTTATGTTTAGAGATGGAGATATTTATAAAGTAAGATTTGGCAGTTACAGAACAATAGAAGAAGCTAGAAACCGTGGTAAACAGTTACAGGCTCAGGGAAGAATTGATGAATTTTTTGTTGTTATTCCTGAAAGTTATGCACTGCATAAATCACGCTCAGCACCAACAAAAAAACAAGGCTCTAATTATTTAAGAAATGAGATTGTTAAAACTGCATATAAATATATAGGCACACCTTATGTATGGGGAGGCAATACTGCTTCAGGTGTTGACTGCAGCGGGCTTACAAGGGCAGTATATAGACTTAATGGACTTTCTATTCCAAGAGTTTCACGGGAACAGTTTAAAGCAGGAAGATTTGTATATAAAAAAGATTTACAAAAAGGTGATTTAGTATTTTTTGCAACAAGTGGTGGCAAAAGAGTAAGTCATGTAGGTATATATGTAGGCGATGGCAAATTTATACATGCTCCAAGAAAAGGCACCACTGTTAGAACAGATAAATTAAATAATAAATACTGGAGCAAAGTATATATGGGTGGAAGAAGCTATATATAATTAATATTCAGTAAAAAATACTTTGAATACACCGCCTTAAATATTAAGGCGGTTTGTTTATTATATTTAGTTATCTATTTGGAATAGATACTATTATTACTTCACAGTATGCAGAGCACCTGATTTTGTTACAGGTCTTGTTTTGTGACATACCAGACAGTTTTTAGATGGAGTGTTATTCCAGCTGCCTACGGGAACTACACAGCTTGTGCCACAGTGGGAGCCTGCTCCTGATACAAATCCTGCTCGGGCATGGCTCATTGGATAGGATGTCTCATGACAGCTGTCACAGAAATCTTCTTTATGACATGTCTGACATGTTGTTCTGTTCCATCTGGATTCTAACCCGTGTGTTTTATTCACAAAGGTTACTGTATGATTTCTTGGAGCAGTATCTTCATGACAGGATATACATTCTACTCGTTCTTCATGGCACATTATGCATTCGCTCATATTAGTTTTGGCTGCCTGACCATGCTTCTGCTCCCAGCTGCTGTTATGGGTAGACGGCTTAGTGGAATCTACTGCTGATGTTACACCTGCTGTAAAAAGAAATAATAAGATGATTAGTAATAAGTTCTTTTTCATATCCTGCACCTACCAGATAAAGTTTGCCCAGATACTTAATGTATGAATATCTGGCTGTAAGTCAGCACTTTTAAAAAGGTCTGCATATTCATAACTATAATCAACCTGTAACACACACCAGTCTATTGGGCGATACATCGCTCCAATATATGCCATTGTGGTATTTTCATTTCTGTCTTGTAAACTAACCATATCTTCTCCATACTGCGGGTAGGATTTTATCGGGCTGTTTCTATACTGATAGTTCTGAACATTTACTCCTGCCCATGCTTCTAGTCTATCTGTAAATACCTGAGTTATACGAAAACCTCCCATTACTTTAGAATTGCTGTCCTGTCTTTTATATGCTGCTACATCATACCAGTCTACTATTAAACTTAAATAATTGTTTTTATGGAGTAAACCCACAAGGTCTATATTACCGAATACTCTCTGGTAGTCTCTGTCGCCATAGCTTTCACTGAAATTAAATCGTGTTTCCCAGCCTATTCCTAATATTAAATAGTCAGTTATTCCCTGTGTAACCATTACTCCGCCCATTACATATTCACTGCTGCCGCCTAACATATTTTCATACATGGATATATACGGGTTTATATCGCCTTTATTCTTATCATACTGACCTGCTATGTAGGCTGATATGCCTGTGCGGCTTATATCTATATTCGCATCCAGACCTGCTTCATAAAGCATAGCTTTACCTATTATGGCTCCTTCCAGATAGATATTGGATGATATTATATCGGGAAAGGATAAGCTCTGGTCTATTCTGCCTCTGGCAGTATGGGTGTTAAAGTCTCCGCCATCTTCATGTATAAAGTAGTTATACTCGGCTCTGATTTTTGTGCCGCTTATCGTTACTGGAACTTCTATCGCTGCTCCTATTAAAGATGTTTTTAAATTGCTGTAATAGCTGACAGGCAGACCGCCGTATATATCAAGCTTAAAATAGTCACAGGTATCAAAATGGAAACTGCCGCCGTCTATTTTATACATATCTAGATTGTTTAAATATATTCTGCCTGCTGTTATATCTGTATACGGCACTACTCCTTTAAACTCTACATTAGCCTGATATATTCTAAAATTACCATCATATTTACCATTTAAGCGGGTATATTCATCATATTTGCGGGAAGTATATAAGCCGTCATAAAACTGGTTATATGAACTTCCTGAATAGATTGATGACTGGCCGTCCATTGTGCTGCCACCAATATCTGGAAGACTGTCATAAGCTCCACGAATATTTAAGTTTACATTCACTGTGCCTTGACCTAGTTTCGTTTCACTTAATCTCAGACGGGCATACTGATAAATTGACCAGTCTTCATCTTCTCCAAATTTAAATGCAGCTCTTGTTGTTAACCCTATTTTTAATATGCCTGTATCTCCAAAGCTGAGACCGTTAAGGCTTGCTTTGATACCGTTGGCATTCACATGTCTGCTCCAGCTGTCTGGGGTTACATAAGAATCGCCAACATAGGAATATGCTGGGAACACAAAAGCTAACATACATAATGTATTTAACATCAGCCGTTTCATAGGCATTGGCTCCTTTTGTTTGATATTAACCTATGATAAACTTTCATTTACTATTTCAAAATCATATTTAAGAAAGCCCATCATAAAATAGCATGCAGGTGCATAGAAACTGACACTTTCAACAAAACCGATAACTGATTTACTAAACATTTCAACCCATTTTAAAAGGTGTTCTTCTAAAAACATTTTTTGTAAATGCAGCAGGCTGTTTACCTGTTTTTTATCACCTTTTTCTATATTTTGTGCAATGCCTTTTGAAAGATATGACATAAACATAAGCTCATAGGATATATGGTCATGTGGTTCATTTGAAGTGTGCTTCATATCAAAATTACAGGATTTGTATATATAATATACTTTGCCTGTTTCTTCCTGCATAGTTAAGTGTGAAGGAGATAAATATATAGATTCAGCAACAGGCACAGAGTCGCTTAAACAGAAAATCCTTGTATAATCATGAAGAACTTTATCATCAAACTGTTTTTTTTCTTCAACTTTTAATGTATTTCTGCTTTTAATAAAATCCTGCACTGCTTTTAAACTATCTGCCATCATTTTATCAGCATTATCATCTAATTCAAATAATGAAAAAACTGCCTCAACATTTGCAAAAAGCTCATCTGATGGCATATTTAAAAAAATGTTAGAAAGCACAGCATATATAACTTCCCTGCCTTTATGCATATCTATATTTTCTATTTTTAAGTTCATTATATCCCCATTTCATAAAAAGGGGCATACACCCCTTTTATATTATTTGTATTTGTTATCCCTGTTACTTTATTACATCACTAAAAGGCAGCTTAGCACGCTTTTTAATAAAAAATGATGGTTTAGTATCAGTAACAGTTATTGAGTTTAGCGAGTAAGCATAAGGAAAATCTGTTTTATTCATACGAACTGCATCAGGATATTTTCTTTGCAGGTCATCAATATCACCATAATCTAATGCTCTAACAGGACATGCTGATACACATACTGGAGCATTGCCGTCTTCAATTCTTTCCCAGCAGAATTTACATTTTTGCATAGGGTGGTCAACAATCCAGTTTTCGCCTTTTTTAGGTTCCTGTAAATTATCAGCAATATGAGGTGCTGCAAATGGACATGCTATAATACATGACAGTAATTGCTGGCATTTATTTCTATCTACAATAACAATACCTTTATCTGTTTTTGTAATGGCATTAGCTCCACATGCAGCCATACATGCTGGTTCTTCACAATGGTTACAGCTCATAGTTAAGTTTTCAAAAACTGATAAACCATTATTTTTTTCATGATTTTCCTGCTTTCTCCAACGGACAGGACCAGGGTTTACTTGGTTCCAGTCTTTGCATGATACTGTGCAGGCATTGCAGCCTATGCATCTTGTTTGGTCAAAATAAAATCCTAATTGCATGATTAAGTCCTCCCATTATACTCTTTCAATTTTTACCATAGCAGACTGAACACCATTACCATGGTCTAAGCGGGATGGTGTAGATGGCATTAATGTATTACAGTTGCCGCCAACATCTACTGTCTCCCCATTAATTTCTCTTGGGTCATACCAGCAGCCTTGATGTAAGCCAACATATCCAGGAACACAGCGAGCTGTTTTTCTGATTGTGCAATATACTGCACCTATTTCGTTGGAAACCTTAACTAAATCGCCATCATTATAATCAGCAAAATCTTCATCGTTTACCCATATATCAGCATAGCTTGCTCTTTGTTCTGCCCCTGCAACAGGTTTACCATCTTCCCCAATAAGTGAGTTAAGAGCTGGGAATGATACATCATCACCGTTAGAAACTGCATAAGTTCCACTATCATTACCTGAGTATAATGCTCCACCAATTGTTCTGTGAGTAAGTTCTCTCAAATAAGGGTTTTCTGCCTGCGATGAGTGAGCACGGAAACGGTCATGTGTAGTAGTAAGTAAATATCTGCCCTTTAAGTCATCATTAGAGTTCAAACCATAAGCTACTCTGAAATGGTCTTGATAGTTAAAATATACAGGAATTGGATAAGCAACAGGGTCCCCTTCTTCATCTTTATTAATTTGACCTTGTTTTGCTTTTGGCAGATAACCATGCCATTTACTGAATAAGTTTTCATAACGCCATACAAGTGTGCCAGAATAAACCTGAAACATACCTGTTTGTTTTGGACAGCTTTCTGTCTCTGCAAAACTGTGTATTTTTGTATCATATAAATCATTACCAAATCCAAATACACCGCTGTCATTTGACCAGTCAGCAGTTGTAACATTAGGATAAAATGCGTCCATTGCACCTTTGCTTTCATAAGCAGTTCTTGTAGAATGTGTTACCATATCAACTCTTTCTGTTTTAGGTTTTGCATGACTTATTGGTTTTTTAATAAATTCATCCCAAGTTTTACCATAATATGGACTTTGAGCATTAGTTTTAATATTTTCATTATATTGTTTTTGAACTACATCTCTAAATGAACTGTTAGACTGTAAACCTGTAAAGTTAACAGCACTGTCTTTACCACCGTAATGATAAATTAACTCTCTAACAAAATCCCAGCTTGATTTTGATTCACCAGGTCCCGGAATAACAGAATCCACATAAAGAGTTCCACTATTTTCTATTGTAACAAAATCTTCCTGCTCCCAAGTAGTTTTTGCAGGTAATACATAGTCAGAATATCTTGCACTTGGTGACATAAAGTTATCAAAAGTAACAAGATAGAATGCATCTGCCATATTTCCTGTTGGATATGGACCGTAACCATAAGTAGGAAGTGCTTTATACATCCTTGCAGAATCAATTGGATTTGCATGCTGGTTAATAGGAATATTACCAGCAGAGTTTAATATAAAACGGAAACCTGAAAATGTAACATTATCAGTTTGGTCAACTAATGTTCCGCCAGTTGAAACCTTATTATCTTTAAAATCATAATATTCATGAGTAACGCTTCTTTTAGTGCCATCAGGCATTGTTACTTCTATATTGTTTACAGTAAATGTTGCAGGTGAATCTTTACCTACACCTGTAATACCTTGACGGTTTACAAGAGATTTAACACCACCATCATCAAAATAAACCTGCCCTTTTTTACCAGCAATATATTTTGGTTTGCCTTTGCCACTTGCTTTTACCCAGTCTGGAATATTTGGTTTATAACCATTAGCAGCTAATTCTTTACTGAAAGCCATTTTTATTGCATTATGCCACTGAGTTACAGAAATTTTTGGGTGTGGCCCCATTTTAGCAATTGTGCCATCATCCCATGCTGCTGGGCGAAGTAAAGAAGCTGTAATTTGGTTAGGGTCTGTTGTTTTAGAGACACCTATTGCATTATTAGCAATGCCTGTTCCTGTAATACCCCAGTTTTTAGATATAATCAAAAGAGCCTGTAAAGCATACAGTGTGATAGTGCCATCATTTTGTTTTAACTGACCACCAGCCCATTCATTGTAAACTGGCACCTTATCTTTTGCACATTTCAAATAAAATTCTGCTAACTCTTTGATTTTTGCTTCAGGAACTCCAGTAATTTTTTCTGCCCATTTTGGAGTTTTTTTCACATTCATCTGTTTTTTATAGTCATATTTAGTATTCTGAATATTTGCAAAGCTAAACTTTGCAACAGATGTATTTCTTTTATCTACTTTTGAGGCAAACTGCTGAGCCATATAGTTTTGACTTGCAGAATATTTAGCTTTTGTAAGTCTAGCATCATCACCCATAATATAAGCAGAAAATGACTGACCAGCAGGAATAGCAGCAACATATATATAATTTGTATCAGCAGATTTATTATCAAATGAAATTTCACCAGTTGTCTTGTTTCTCCAATATTCTGGAGTTTCAAAGAAACCATAAACCATTTTATCAAGATAATTTACATCAAGACCATCTTGATTTATATTACCATTTTCATCAAATGTTAAATCTAACATATGATATAGCATACCTAAAATTAAAGCTACATCTGTATATGGTTTAATTCGTATCCATTCATTTGCCTGTGCAATACCTATTTCTGAAAGTTCTGGACCAATAAATTTAACAGTGCCACCATGGTTTTTCATATTTTCAATACCTTTTGTCCATGAAAAAGCTTTAGGGTTGTGAGTAGTAGGAATATTAGAGCCCCACATTACAAAATGCATTTTTCTATCAAGAAATTCTGGAGATGGGCTCATATTTATCATACCAGAATATGCTGTTCCATAACCACCCATATAAGAGCCTTGGTGGAAAGAATAATCGGAAGTATAACCAGATGCACCACCTAATAAACGGAGTGCTGGAGAAATTGTTCCAAAGTCATTAACTTCAAATAAACCAGTATATGAACCACCTTGGAATGATGAAGCAATATTACCGCAGGCATAAATTGGGTGAAAAGCCTCTGCACCATATTTGCCTTGAACAGCTTTTAATCTTGCAGCTATTTCTGATAAAGCCTGCTCCCAAGTAATTCTTTGAAAGCCTGATATATCGCCCCGTTCTTTTGTTTGTTTAAGTGGATATTTTAAACGACCTGGATGGTATAATCTGCCTTTATAAGCACGGCATCTAGCACATGCTCTAGCCTGAGTTGTATTTGGATGATTGTTATCAATAGATGTGCCATCATAAGCATATTTAGTTTCATCAGTAAGAAAACGAACGATACGACCGTCTGGTGTAACTTGTGCTCTGATAATACAGCGACCACCACAGTTGTGAGTAGATGTTCCGTAACGGAATGTAGGATTTTCTGTATAATATAGGTCATCTGATGCGATGCCGCCTACTGTGCCAGCCCCCCCCCGTATATAATATCTGAGCCGCCATCTTTAGAGCAGCCATATATGGCAGCCATTGCACCAAGTGCTGATATGCCTTTTAAAAAGGAACGCCTTGATACTGAGCTTTCTTCTAATGATTTTAAAACATTAGTTTCTTTTCCCATATTCTTTGCCTCCAAATTAGTTTATAAGCTAAAACTATAAAAAATATTTCACTTAGTCAATATCTAAAAATACATAATTTATACAAATTTAACATTTTTAATATATTTGTTAATATAAATACAGTTTTTTTATTTAATATTATCAATAATTAAGACAATTTTAATCTTTTTATCAAATGAACATTATATGCAGATATAGGATTTGAATATCTAGCTGCATTAAATAATTACTGATTATTTTTTTAAAAAAAATAACATAAAGTTATGCTTAACTATGTAAGTTTTATTATATTTTATTTTGTAATTTACAATATATATGAAAAATATAAAATAGTTATAAAATAATTTTTCAATAGATACTAGCTACCGATTGTCTATTCTGAGCCACTGGCGAAGAATCTAATATATTAATTCTTTATATTTAAAAAATATAATATTACTATCTTATATATTTCGCATTATTGCT